>CAYXKO010000133.1:0-6619 GCA_964465435.1 uncultured Saprospiraceae bacterium
CTGTACATCGGTCAAAATGATAGAACTCTACCCGACCATTGGTATCCCAATTGTCTAAATATTTAGAGCCCAAAGCATAATAATTTCCATCGGGCGAAAAATAGGCCCATCCACCTGAATTATCGGTAAACCGGTCTATATCTTGTAGAAAGATTTTTTGAATCTTATTGCCAGAATATAGCATGGTGTAGAATTGCTTGGATTGAAATCTGGGAATGAGAATCCACCAATCTCTACCGTTTGCGTGTTTACATGCTGCAAGCCCACCCACAATTGTAGAATCGTTGAGAATAACTTCATTCCTTGCCAATCGGATGGAATCTTTGTTTTCTTCAATAAGCACGTTTCTAAGATTATAAAAGAAGAAATACACTTCATAGACTCCGGGTCGGGGATCACCAATGGATTCCCAGGCTCCTGTGAATAAAGAATAAATGGAATCATTCGTATAATCTGGCAGCATCAAACTAATTTGAGGAGCTCCATAACAATATGAATATGGACAAATATCTTCGTATTTTCCAACATGCTTGTGGAATCTACTTTCTACGGTCTTTCCGTCAAAATGATACCTGAATTCTCCCATTTTATTACTGATCATTGAACTAAAGTAGGCTGTTTTATTTATAAACTTTGACGAGTATGCAATGGATGGATTGCCATCCTGAGTATCAAAACTCAGGATGGCAGGTCCATACATAGAATCAGCAGGTAAAATATCATTGAATCCAACGACCCAATTAAAATCATGCTTCTGTCCAGATGCAAAAGAGAAAACATAAAATGTAGTAATAAGAGAAATTAAATATTTCATAAAACAATTGGCTAAACGATGATGAGATAACTAAAGCTTAATAAATGGAATACACTGGATTGAAATCCCTTCGGTCCTCATGAGTATGTGGTAAATACCGGATGGCCATTCAGAGGTATTCACCCTGGTCATTGATTCACCCTGTCCTATTAAACTATATATCGGCTTACCCATCAGATCATAAATCTGGATATCATAAGACCCTGAATGTGTTATCTCATTATCGAACTCCAGTTGCAACCAATCCGATATGGGATTGGGCTTTATACTGAGATTTCTGGAAGAATTCTGATCTTTGTTTTTTGAAACCAATTCTGATTCCTCTTCACACAATGTTACGTCATCAAACACAACCTCCGGTTTGTAATGAGCATAAATACTCCTGGCCAGATAGACAAGACGCCCGTGACTGAGTGGACACAAGTTTGCCAAAGAATACAGATCAGACAATGTAGCAGAATCTGCTTCCATCCATTCCGGAAAAATCAAATCCAACTGAAATTGTCTGACGGATTTTTCATTGGTTTCTAAACTGCCCGATGGACTTAAGGAATTCAGTATTTGCTGTGCAGAATTTTTACAAGAATTCATAGATGCTAAGAGAAGTGTATCTTGGGAAAACTTAATGGAATCTACATGGAACAAACTATCTGAATAAAATTCTATTTGGTCTAATATACTTGTGCTATCCAGTTCATCTTCTGCATTTTCCAACTCACCAAATAATGAATCAATCGAAACAGTATAGAGAATTGTCAATTGCAGTAATGAATCCTTGATTTGGGCATCCTCATAACTGAGAGCGGCAGCCTGGTATATAAGGCTGTCGAACAAATAGAGTTTCATCAGATTGCTTCCATATTGTGCATCATAAAATGAATCAATGGAGCTGTCTTCAGACAAAAGGCCAGGATAAAAGCGAAGCAGATGGTAAAGTTGCATTGCTCCATCCCATTGCAATATGTCTCCATTGGTTTCTCCGGCGAGATCTCCTTCTGCGATGGAAATATCTGTATCTGAAAAATATTCCTCCGGATACCCCCTAAGCTCTGTTACAGGGATCTGGCAGACCGTTGTGGATAGGCAAGGCGTGCTTACTGTCACATTGACAGTGGTAAACCAATCTAATCCATTATTGCTGCAACTTTGACTAGGTAAGATGTATTGCGGCCACTCAGGGAGGCTGCATCCGGCTGCTTTTATTTTTGATAGTAAATAGGGACTCCTTGTCAGTCTTGCATCCGTACGCTGGCTTTGTTGAGGTGGCGCCCAGGTATTTTTTGAGACCGATCCTGCTCCCGTCTTACTATTATCAGGTTGCGGTCCAAAAAATCCATCCTTTATGTGCAAACCATTGGTATAAGTGCCCTGACTCCGGTTTCCATGCCAGGTAGTCCTTGCACAAGCACCTGAGAACAAATGGGCATCCACAGGGTTAATCACGGTGTTGCAGCATTCAATATTGCCAGTACTTTGTGAGGTCAATATTCCTGCAGGCACATTTTCATCCTGGACTGACGATTCAATCAGATTGCTAATGAGGTAATTGTAATCGCTTGCCCTGAGCTCAATTCCTGTGGACAAGACAACATCCTCCGGCTTGGCTAAATCAAATGATATTTCATTTTCGTGGATGTAATGACCATTAGAAGATTCCAGGAATATACCCCAACAGCCGATGTCCAAAGAGAACTCATTTAAGGAAATATCTCCTGCACCTCCCTGAGCATTAATGAGGCTGATGGCTTTACGGTCCGGATGCGTAGGTCTTGGCGAAATGGCAAATACATTGGATTGTATGATAGGTGCAATACCGGGTAATGGTGAAATGGCATAAACCCCGTGCCTGTCAAAAGTAAATTCATTATCATGTATTTTTGACTTTGATCTCGCATTTAGGTCATATATCGCAGCCGTTACACTATCTGTCTGATTCAATTTCACTTCTACCAAATCAGAAGACTGGGCACGAATTCCGGTAAATAATTGATACATTCCACAATCCCTGATAAATCCTGCCGTGCTGTTGAATAGAAGTATTGCATATCCACCATCCTCAGCCAGATAGTCACACGGCTCTTCATGTAAGCTGACCAGGTTACGAAAATCAGAATTGGAAATGTTTAATCTTCCATTTTCTACCCGAATTCCATCGTGCAGATCTTTAAAATAACACAAATAAACCACTGGAAAAGACTGATTAATCGCCCAAATACCTTGTCTTGTTATCTCAACATTTCCTACAGTATTGGATGCATCTGCCAAGAGTGTTCCGTTACATAAAAACTTACAGTCTGTGATTCCATTTGGTTGGGCCCTCGCACCATCCAGTTTGATACCGGTCCAATTTCTATCAAAAGTACAATGCGTAATTCTGTAGAAGCTTGATTCCAATAACTCTATTCCGATACGAGCATCATAAAACTTTGAGTATATCACCGTAACAAAAGTAGCACCCCCGCTTGAACCTGTAATTTTAACACCTTTATACATGTATTGGGAACAGGCCATAAAATCTGTGTAATTAATATTTGCAATGGGCGTAACAATTTCAGCTTCAGCATCCATATAGACTGTAGCCTGATTAAAATAAACATCCTGGGTCTCAATGGTGCCATGAATACAGACTACCTCATTATCTGCTGTCAAAAATGAAATTTGTGTCGTTTGACCAGTCGTACCATATTCTGTAGCTCCTGACGGGCAATTGCAGGAATTCTGTGCTGTGCCCGAGAAGGAATTATAAAAAAACAGGAAAATAAGTACAACTCCAGGAATTATAAATTCTCTGTCTTTACGCCGGTAAAGATCAATACTCTTTCTTTTAAAAATTCCAATTAGAAGATTGCTAACTACTGAGAAATTTCCTGAGTTATTCATAAATTGGCAGTTTTGAAGATGAATAAAATAGCATAGCAATTCACCTGAATACAGGATCCAACATATGCTCGCTTGGTTAATAAATCTGTACAGCCTGACTACAGTCCGTTTGCGCTCACGGGGAGTAAATGGACCTTACGGGCCCGGATAGAAGAGGAGACAACTTGCACAAAAAAGGACGTCAGCAATCTGCACAGAGGCCTAATGCCGCTCTATCCAATTGCAATGTAGCAAAAGAAATCCATTTGTAATATAACCAGTTTATGGTATTTTATATATTAAAGAATATAATTAACTTTAATTTATTACTTACTTTATACTTATATATATTAAAATTTATTCATTCGAACAAATTTTAATAAATGAATTGTTAATTGAGGAATGCGTGGCTCTGGGAAAGCCCTTTTCTCCCCTGGCCTTTCTCTGCAGGGCAGGTGCTGTCCGCTATGCCCTATCGGCTGCAATCTATACTTTCGTGCTTTGCCGCATCAGCAGCTGCCACTTACCTTTCTTCCTGATCCAGGTCTGGGCCACGTGCAACTTCAACCGGACCGGCTTGCCGCGCAGATTGACGTCGAAGTCGGCGTTGTAGCGGACCAATGCCAGTTTTCCGGTTTTGCTGATCTTCCAGCTGGCGCTGTCCACCTGGATCGAGTGATACACCAGGGTGCCGCTCGCATTGTTTGTCATCAGCTCTGTCTTGTCTTCCACCCAGGCGTTGGAATGACCATAACTTAGATCGCGATGCAGAAGGCGATCGAGATTTTCGCTCTCCTTTCCCATCAAGGCCCGGTGGAGCATCCATGCGGCGTCCTTTACTTCAGATTGGGCAGGAAGGCCGAAATGAATGCACGCAAATAAAATTATCCACAAAAGTCCTGATTTCATCCTGAATGAAAATTTACCTGAATGCATGCCACATTTATTGGTTGATGGTATAGCTGATGCCCAGCTCTTCGAGGCCTTTAAAGAATTCGCCACCGGGACGGATCTTGGTCTTGACGCCGAGGTAATTCAGTTTGATCTCGTTTTCCGTATCGAGGAAAAAGATCCTGGGTACGATGGTGCCGCTGTGGGCCATCAGGTGATCGTTGAGCTTCCGCACCATGTGCTCATTGAGGTTGCGGAGGTTGAGGTAGAGCGCCATTTTCTTTACCACGTGACCCAGGGCAGAGGAAAGCAGCATGATGTTTTCGATCCGAAGCTGATATTCGTTGGAGTCCTTGCGCCAGTTGTCCTTGCCATAGGTGCCTTCGATGAATACCGAGGTGCCGGGCTCCAGCAGATTCCTGAAGTTGCGGTAGTTTTCCCTGAAGAGGAAGAGGGGCAGATTGCCGGTATGGTCCTGCAGGGTAAAGCTTGCGAAACCCTCGCCCGATTTATTGGTCTTGTGGGCCACCGTGCTGATGAATCCCGCAAGGCGGACCTTGCGCTCCGGGGCTCCGGCCGCACTCAGGGCGTTGAGGTTTTCGATGGTGGCGTTAGCAGCGTATCTCACCTCGCATTCGTAGTCGTCGAGTGGATGCCCGCTCAGGTAAATGCCCGCCACGGACATTTCCTTTTCCAGTTTTTCCACGGTGTTCCAGGGTTCGGCCACCGGTGGCTCCGGCGTGCGGATCTCCTCCTGAAAACTTGCATCGCCAAACAGGGATACCGTGGACGTCTTCATGGAATTCTGATACTGGCTGCCCCAGCGGATCATGTACTCGATGTAGGAACCGAACTTGTCGTAGGGGGCGAAGTACTGTGCCCTGTGAAAATTGCCAAAGCTGTCAAAGGCGCCTCCCAGCACGCAACTTTCCAGCACCTTCTTGTTGACGTTTTTAGATCCCAGTCTTTTGATCACGTCTGCAAAATCCGTAAACGGACCGTTCTTTTTGCGCTCCTCGATGATGTCCTCCACCGGGCCCTCGCCCACTCCCTTCAGCGCAGAAAGTCCAAAACGGATCTCGCCTTTGGCGTTGACGGTAAAGTCGATGTCGCTTTCGTTGATGTCCGGCCCCAGGACCTTCAGCTTCATCCTGCTGCATTCCTGCAAATAAAACCTGAGGCTGTCGATCGCATTTTTGTTGGAGGTCAGGACCGCCGCCATGAATTCGGCCGGATAATGGGCTTTCAGATAAGCCGTCTGAAAAGCCAGGATGGAATAGGCCGCAGCATGTGAACGGTTGAATCCGTACTCCGCAAACTTGGCCATGGTATCGAAGATCTGTGAGGCGTTTTCCTCGTCGATGCCTTTGGCAACGGCCCGGGCCAGGAAGGTGGACCGCTGCTTGTCCATTTCCTCCTTCTTCTTTTTTCCCATGGCCCTGCGGAGCATATCCGCTTCACCGAGGCTGTAGTCGGCCATGATCTGTGCGGCGAGCATGATCTGCTCCTGATAGACCATGATGCCGTACGTGGGAGCCAGCAACTCGGCCAGATTCTCATGGGGATACTGCACGGGCACGCGGCCCCATTTGCGCGCGATAAAATCGTCGATGTTGGCCATGGGTCCGGGCCTGAAGAGCGCGTTCATGGCGATGATGTCCTCGATGTTGCCCGGCTTCAGGTTTTTGAGGTGGCCGCGCATGCCCTCGGATTCAAACTGGAATATGCCGATGGTGCCTCCGTCCTGAAAAAGCTCCAGGGTGAGCGGATCGTCCAGAGGAACCTCTTTGATGTCTAGCTTAAAATCGGCCCCATGTCGCTTTTTGATGTTGGCGAGCGTGTCGTCTATGATGCTGAGGGTGGCCAGACCCAGGAAGTCCATCTTGAGCAGACCCGTATTTTCGATGACGCTGCCTTCCACCTGGGTGACCCAGAGGTCCGTATCCTTGGCTGTGGAGACCGGTATGTAGTTGGTGATGTCATCCGGGGCAATGATCACGGCGGAAGCATGCACGCCGGTACTTTTGACAGAACCCTCCAGCTGCAGGGCGGTCT
>CAYXKO010000134.1:0-6603 GCA_964465435.1 uncultured Saprospiraceae bacterium
TCCTTCGGCTTTTTTATTTCCCTTCAGGATCCTTTGCCTGGCCGCAACGTACGGCCGCATCCTGCGCGTCGGGCTTCGGACCGGAACCTTTGATTTACAGTTTATTAACCTTAAATAACAAAGATTTCCATTTGATCCAGCCACAGCAGTGTTATTTTCGCATCAGAAATTTCACAATTACCAAAATAAATATTGTTTTTATGAAGCTCACAGCATTTTCTAAACTCCTCATCATTGGATTGATCCTGGGTGCCGTGTTTTTTGTCTACAAGAAGTACGAGCCCACCCTGGTTGAAAAGTTTGGCGTCAAAACCGAAACCGGTTCCGGTGATTCTGCCACCGGGGCTCAGCCTGAGGGAAGTGTTCCGGAGGCTGCTGCTTCCGAAAATGCTGCTCCGGCGCAGGCATCACAGACCTCATTTAATTTTCAGGCTCCGGTCCCCGTCAACGGCAAACTCAAGGGCGTGGTCGAGCTGGGAGCGGCCGGATTCAACTCGTTCATCGTACTGGTGGACGATCAAAAGCGCTGGAAACTGGAAAAGGCGGAGTTTGGCTCCAGCCTCGTACACGAAAAAATGGTGACGGATGACGATGTGCGCAGTGGCTTGAAAAATTACATCCGCGGCATGCTCGATTTCGGAGTGGCCGGCAAGGACATTCACTTTGTGGTGAGCTCAGGTGCCAAAACCGAAGAAAAGGTGATGAGGATCTCCAAGGGACTCAAGGCATTGGGCTATTACGTAAACGAGGTCACTCCCCAGCAGGAGGGTACCTATGGATTCAACTGTACCATGCCCCAGGCGTTTGAGGACAAGGCCTTTCTGGTGGACATGGGTTCCGGCAACACCAAAGTCGCTTACCGCTTTGACGGCAAAATAACTGCCCTGGAAACGCATGGGTCCAAGTATTTCCAAAAAAACATGTCTGACGCCCAGGTGGCCGGCGACGTAGCCCGTACCGTGGGTCAGGTGCCCGTGTCACACAGGGACTATTGTTTCATCATCGGAGGTGTGCCGTTTGAACTTGCCAAACAGGTCAGAAACGGAAAGGAGCGCTATACCGTGCTCAAGGCCCCGGATGGTTATACGGCCAATGGCGAAAAGCAAAAGGCCGGTTTGAACATTTACAAGGCGATCGCAGAGGAGACAGGGTGCAAAACCTTTGTATTCGACTGGGATGCCAACTTTACCATTGGATTTTTGCTGGGCCTGAAGTAATCTGAGCCCGTAAGAGATAAAATAAAAAAAACCGGTTCTGATCCAGAGCCGGTTTTTTTATTCCTGTCAACAATGCCTCCTTTTATGGGGATTGCATTGGTATCTGGCCATTTTGCGGTCCAGGGCCGCATCCATCTGACGGATCCTGCGGGCTTCCCTCCGGTTGATCCTGCCGTCCGCAGAGGCATGCCTGATGAATTGGTTCAGCTCCATCTCATCTCTTCTGAGATCCCGGATTTCCCTGCGCGTCAGGTCGCAGTCCCGCCTCGAATGGGGACCCCGAACGTCCCGGCATTGGGGACCTCGTTGGGCCAGGAGAATTCCCGAGGACAGGATCAGGGCGGACAGGAGCACTACATTTCTGGTTTTCATAATTGTTCATTTTGAACCTTGGACCGTCGAAAGGCTCCCCGGCTTAACGGACCGTTTCGTTTTAAAGAATCTTTAACCCTTGCCACCATTTGATCCTGACATATAGATATTTTTATTAATATGTTGAAACTGTCTACCTTTGCGGACGAATCAGCTCAATGGACAATACACAATTGCCAGGTCAGCCGTCCCGCAACGATGGACATATCCTGACCCTGGACGGAATGTACCAGGATTATTTCCTGGATTACGCCTCCTATGTGATCCTGGAGCGTGCGGTGCCGGCCATTGAAGATGGCCTCAAGCCGGTTCAGAGGAGGATCCTGCACAGCATGTACGAAAAGGAGGACGGCAGGTTTCACAAGGTGGCCAACCTCATTGGCCATACCATGCAATACCATCCCCATGGCGATGCAGCCATCGGAGAGGCCCTGGTCAATATGGGGCAAAAGGACCTGATGATCGAAACCCAGGGTAACTGGGGTGACTTCAGGACCGGGGATTCCGCGGCGGCTCCCCGTTACATCGAGGCACGGCTGTCAAAATTTGCCCTGGAGGTTGCCTTCAATCCCCAGACCACCCAATGGCAACTATCCTATGACGGCCGCAACAAGGAACCCGAGACCCTGCCGATGAAATTTCCTTTGCTTCTGGCACACGGGGTCGAGGGAATTGCGGTAGGACTGGCCACCAAGATCCTCCCGCACAATTTCAATGAACTCATCAAGGCCTCCATCCAGCTGCTCAAAGGAAACCGCGTCAAGATTTATCCGGATTTTGAGACCGGAGGGTCCATCGATGTGGCGGATTACCAGCAAGGTCTGCGCGGGGGCAAGGTCAAGGTCCGCGCCCGAATCGACGTGGAAGACAAAAAAACCCTGATCATCCGGGATCTGCCATTCTCCGTGACCACCGGCGCCCTCATCGAATCCATCGTCAAGGCTTCTGAAAAGGGCAAGATCAAGATCAAACAGGTCTCTGACAACACTGCCAGGGACGTGGAGATCCGGATCGAGCTGCAACCCGGCACCTCGCCCGAGGTGACCATCGATGCGCTTTACGCCTTCACCAGTTGCGAAGTGTCGATTTCGCCCAACGCCTGCGTGATTGTGGATGACAAACCCATGTTTCTTACGGTGCAGGACATTTTGCGGATTTCGACAGAAAACACGCGTTCCCTGCTGGGCCAGGAGCTCGAGATCAGGAAACAGGAATTGCTCGAGAAATGGCACCTGACCAGCCTTGAAAAAATATTCATCGAAAACAGGATCTACCGCGACATTGAAGAATGTAAAAGCTGGGAGGAAGTGATTCAGGTCATTGACCTGGGCCTTCGCAAATACGTGGTGACCCCATCCATGAAAGCGCCCGCCTCGGACAAACGGATCAGACTCAACCGGGACATCACACACGATGACATAGTCCATCTGACGGACATCAAGATCAAGCGGATCTCCAAATACAACAAATTCCAGACTGATGAAAGCCTGAAATCTCTGGAAGCAGAACTGGATACGGTCAACCACCACATCGCAAACCTGACCGATTACACGATCCGTTACTTTGAAAATCTCCTCGAAAAATTTGGCAAGGGCCGCGAGCGCAAAACGCGGATCATGGAGTTTGAATCCATCCAGGCTACCCAGGTGGTGGCCAACAATTCCAAGCTGTATGTCAACCGCGCGGACGGATTCATCGGATTTGGCCTGAAGAAGGATGAATTTGTCAAGGACTGTTCCGATATCGATGACATCATCGTCATCCGTTCTGATGCCAAATTTGTCGTCAGCAGGATCGCCGAAAAAACATTTGTCGGGAAAGACATCATCCACGTGGATGTCTGGAAAAAAGGAGACGAGCGCACCACCTACAACCTCATTTATGTGGATGGCGAAACGGGCCGCACGATGGCAAAACGATTTAACGTAACCGCCATCACGCGGGATAAGGAATACGACCTTTCCAAAGGTCATCCCAAGTCCAAGGTCCTGTATTTTTCAGCCAATCCGGAAGGCGAGGCGGAGTCTGTGACCATCCAGCTTACGCCGGGCTGTTCCGCCAAGATCAAGCAATTCGATTTTGACTTTGCCGAACTGGAGATCAAGGGTCGCTCATCGCTGGGCAACATCGTCACCAAATACCCCGTGCGCAAGATCACGCTCAAGGAAAGAGGGAAATCCACGCTGGGTGCACAGCAGGTATGGTACGACGAAAATACCGGCAGGCTCAACAACGAAGGAAGAGGCAAGTTTCTGGGAGGCCTCAACAAGGGAGATCTGCTGATCTGTCTCTACAAGAACGGAAACTACGAGCTCACCGAATACGAGATGAGCCACAGGTTTCCGTATGAGGAAGTGATCGCGGTGGAGAAATACTACGACGGCATGATCATCTCGGCCGTTTATTTTGAAGGCGAAAAAAGATGGTCCATGGCCAAAAGATTTCAGGTGGAGACCACATCGCTCAACCAGAAATTCAGGTTTATCAGCGAGCACAAGGATTCCAAACTTTATTATGCGACCACCCACCGGAATCCGGAGGTGCTCTTCAGCTACAAGCGGAAAAATGAGAAGATCGATGAGATCCTGACCATCAATGAATTTGTAGACGTAAAGGGCTGGAAGGCCATGGGAAACAAGATAGAAGATACCACCTTGCTCAAGGTGACGGACCGCTCGGCTCCGGAAAAACCTGCCGCTCAAAAATCAGGACCGATCAAACCGGGAGACACCATTGATTTTGATGTGTAAGCTAATTTGAAAAAAGATGAATACAGGAGATAGTTTCGTAGTGCATGGCAACAGAAAACTGGCCGGAACCCTCGAGCCTCAGGGAGCCAAGAATGAAGCGTTGCAGATCCTTTGCGCCACCCTGCTGACCGACCAGAAGGTGGTCCTGCACAACATCCCCGACATACTGGACATCCGCCATCTGATCGACCTGATTGCCGGTCTGGGCGTTGTCGTGGAGCGCCTCGGGCCGCATTCCTATCAGTTTGAAGCCTCGACCGTGGACCTCGATTATTTTGGCACGGAGGAGTTTCAAAGCAAGGCCCGCAAGATCCGCGGGTCCGTGATGCTGCTTGCACCGCTGCTGGCCAGATTCAAACGCGCCGTATTGCCCAAGCCCGGAGGGGACAAAATCGGCCGCAGAAGACTGGACACCCATTTCCTGGGATTGCAAAAGCTGGGCGCTGAATTCAAGTACGACGAAAGCAAGAATCAATACCACATTCAGGCCGATTCGCTGAAGGGTTGCTACATCCTCATGGATGAGATATCGGTAACGGGCACTGCCAACGTGCTGATGGCATCTGTCCTGGCTTCCGGCACCACCACCATATACAACGCCGCATGCGAACCCTATATCCAGCAACTTTGCAGGATGCTCATCCGCATGGGTGCGAGGATCGATGGGCTGGGATCCAACCTGCTGCGCGTCACCGGAGTGGAAAAACTCGGCGGCACGGAACATACACTCCTGCCCGACATGATCGAGATCGGCAGTTTCATCAGCCTTGCCGCAATGACCCAATCCGAGATCACCATCACCAACGCCGGTGTGGAACACCTGGGCATCATTCCATTTGTGTATGAGCGAATGGGTGTCAAAATGGATTTCAAGGGCGATGATATTTTTATACCGGCTCAGGAGGAGTACGAGATCCAGAGCTTTATGGATGGCTCCATCATGACGATCTACGACGCACCCTGGCCCGGCTTTACGCCCGACCTGATGAGCGTGCTCCTGGTGATGGCCATTCAGGCCAAGGGCAATGTGCTGATCCATCAGAAGATGTTTGAATCCCGTTTGTTTTTTGTGGATAAGCTCATTGACATGGGTGCCCAGATCATCCTCTGCGACCCCCACCGCGCAGCCGTAAACGGCCTCAACCGCAAGTTTCAGCTCAGGGGCATCGAGATGACCTCACCCGACATCCGTGCGGGCGTGGCCTTGCTGATCGCAGCGCTTTCCGCATCGGGAAAGAGCACCATTCATTCGGTCCATCAGATAGACCGGGGATACGAGCGGATAGACCAAAGGCTCAATGCCATCGGCGCCGAGATCGTGCGCATCTAAAACAAGGAAAAGAAAATTTTTCCGCTGCAGTTTTTTGATGAGGACCCCGGGTTTACATCAAAAGAACAGCCTCCTGCTTTGCCGGTCCAGGTTCATGCGGATGCCGGTCATAAACCAAAGCTGGTCCCGGTCAGCTGAATTCATGTTTTTGCGCCAGAGCAGGTCCAGGTCCAGGTAGCAGCGATCCCAGATGCGATAGGACAGATACAAGGTCTGAAACAACACCTCCTCCCTGAGGCCCTGGGCTGTCGTGTTGCCAAAATCAGATATGCGCGAACGGTAATCCCTGAGAATATTGCCACCGAAATTACGCTCATCGGAATCCCTTCCCCTCACAAAGTACATGAGGTTAAAGTCCAGCTCCCATTTCGTTCCGATCGGATATTTAAGTTTTAGGAGAAGTTCCCGGAAGTTTGCACCCAGTGGATGTGCCAGTGCCTGATGTGCGTGTGTATAGTTTCCAATACTGTCCTGATAGGCATAGGTAAATGGCCGCACCGTATTGTACTCCAGGATCAGGTCCAGACGGGGGATGCCGGCCAGGTTGGCACAGGCGATGCCGGTCTGGATCCCATACTTGTTGCCCCACCATCCTCCCGGTTTTCCGGTGAGCCGCCTGAACAGGAATTCATCGATCAGCCATTGTGCATACAGCATGCAGTTTTTTCCCAGAATGTATGAGCTGGAAAGTCCCATGAATGCATTGTCCGGACTCCCCAGTCCCTGCTCCACGGATCGGAAAAGGATGACCGGATTGAGATACTGCCATTCAAAACCACGATCCCTGGCAAAGATCACGGACTCCATGATCCCCACTTTCCATCTTTGGGAGAGTTTTGCTTCCAGATAATGATGGGCCATGTATTTTTTCCCCAACAGCCGGTCTGTGCCATTTCTGTACCGGGTCTCCGCGTTTAGTTCAGACCAGACGGAC
>CAYXKO010000135.1:0-6596 GCA_964465435.1 uncultured Saprospiraceae bacterium
GGCGGGTTGCGATGATGGCAATGTATGGATCACAAAAAACGGGGGCAACAGTTGGACAAAGATCTCCTCCTCCTTACCCAGGCGATGGGTAACCCGCGTTGTGACCGATCTATTCGACAGCAATACGATATATGTGTGTTTTTCCGGCTTCCGACATAATGAGCAAATTGCACACATTTATAAATCCACGAATAACGGGGCCATATGGCAGGATTTAAGTGGAGATCTTCCGGATATTCCAGTCAATGATCTGATACAGGACCCACTGAATGGCGGTCATTTTTATATCGCCACGGATATTGGCGTATTTCAGACGCAGAATCATGGTAATAACTGGATTCCTATCAATAATGGCATGCCCACAGTCCCCGTTACCGATCTGAGCTTTCATGCGCCCACCAGAATCCTGGTGGCGAGCACCTATGGTCGCTCCATGTTTAAAACCAGCCTGGCCATACCCACTCAAGTTGAGACTCTTTCTGAATCAGGAGAGGACCGGATCAGATTGAATCAAACTTCTGAAGTATTGACCGTACAATTATGGATGCAGAAGAGTCAGAATGTATCCATTGAATTGATAGATCAAAGCGGTCGGGTGCTCTATCAGAAAATGAGGAACAATACCCTGGAAGGATTGAATCAATTCGAAATAAACACTTCGTCCTTCCTGCCCGGAATTTATTACTTCAGGTTAAGCTGCGAAAGAAATATTTTCACAAAAAAAATCATGAAGTTCTGAATAGAAAATTTAAGGGCGGCATTGAAAATCATGACGATTACAAATCAATATTTAACAACACGTCATTTCTTATTGCTGTTTATCAATAACTTGCAAATAAACAATGCTCATCAACAATTAACAAGTTAAAAATAAAGATTTGCAAAATGTTCCCCAGGTATGCCTGGGGATGCTAAGAAACCCGCCCAATAAAAAGTTGAAAAACGCTATAAAAAAAGACAATTGACTCAGCAAATTCCCATAATAAGTTTGATCCTTTGCCATACCTTATAATCAACTGGCCCTCCAACGAAGATAACCTGGTTGTACCTGTCGTTGAGAAATCTGGTTTTCTCAATGTTTGGTTACAATTTGCATTCAAATATTTTTTGAACAGGTGTACTAATTTAAATAATCAAATTTAATAGAAAGCACATTTGAATCTCACTATCCTGCACATAAATATATCAACGCTGGCTGAAAGCAGAGGTCTTATTTTTCAAAATTTAAGCCTAATTTCCTGGCTCTAATATATCCTCTTTGCCGGATTCCCGTATCTTCATACCCTGCTGAGAAATATTCCGCGCCCATGCCCTAATCTTCCTTCAAGCAATAAACCTCGAACTGCATGGGTTTAAATACAGAGACCTGTACACACAATCCACTAAACTCAGACCACTGATATGAAAGAAGAAAAAAATACCCCAGCCGGCCACCCGTCCGCAACGCCTTTTGCCCGGACCTTTTTCCATGGGACCAGGGCTGATCTCAGTCCGGGCGACCTGATCGAACCGGGCAACCCGTCAAACTATGGCGACAACCACAAGGCCCGGTACATTTTCCTGACGGGCACCCTCGACGCTGCGATCTGGGGCGCAGAACTGGCTCTGGGCGAGGGACGCGGACGCATCTATCTCGTGGAGCCGACCGGACACATCGAAGACGATCCGGACCTGACCGACAGAAAGTTTCCGGGCAACCCTACCCTGTCCTATCGCTCCCAACATCCCTTCAGGGTGGTCGGAGAAGTGACCATCTGGCAGGGTCATCCGGCTGAACAGGTACAAAAGATGAAAGAACAGCTCGAAATACTCAGGAAGCAGGGGATCCGTTCACTCAATGACCCCGTGCCCGGCGAAGAGGGCAGCTAAACCTTCCGCCCTTTGGATCATTGAATACAACATGACACTTTACATAAAAAACATGGTTTGCAACCGCTGCAAGATGGTGGTAAAATCGGAACTGGAAAAACTCGGTTACCGGCCCTTGCACATATCACTAGGCGAAGTGATCCTGGAAGAAGATCCCACCGTCCCGGAAAAAGAAAAAATAGACAAGGCGCTTCAAGCCGTGGGATTTTCCCTGATCGACGACCGGAAAAGCCGTTTGATCGAAAACGTAAAATCGCTGATCATCGAACTGGTGCATCATAAAAACAACGAACTCGACACCAACTTGTCAGACTACCTGAGCAGCCGCCTGCACCACGATTACAAATACATCACCGCTCTTTTTTCAGAAGTGGAAGGGACAACCATTGAAAAATATTTTATTGCCCAAAAGATTGAACGGGTAAAGGAACTACTGGTCTATGACGAGCTTAGCTTGAGCGAGATAGCCAACCAGCTGAATTATTCCAGCGTGGCGCACCTAAGCGCCCAGTTTAAAAAGGTCACCGGCCTGACGCCAAGCTATTTCAAAGAAAAAAGAACGGTCCAAAGAAGACCCCTGGACGATCCGGAAATTAAATAAAACAATCTGAAAAAACTGTAATGCAGGTCGAATGCCTTTGCGCCAACTTTGCATGAAAAATAAAGATATGGCAATGACCACAGAAAATAAACCACCGGTATACATCCCCCTGGAAGGCGTGGATAGCGAACACTGCGCCCTGATCGTAGACAAGGAACTCTCGTCGGTAAAAGGAATCCTGTCCCATAAAGTGGAATTAAACAACCACCGGGCCGTGATCACTGCAGAAAACAAGCAAACGGTCGCGGATGCCGTAAAGGCCATCCGGGACCTCGGCTACGGCGTGAGCACCCTCAAAAAGACCATTCCGGTTTTGGAAATGAGCTGCGCAGCCTGCGCAGTGAACGTGGAGAGCATCATCCGGGAGCAGGCCGGCGTGGTCGATGCGGTCGTGAATTTCGCCACTGCCACGGTGACGGTCGAATACCTGCCTGCCATGATTCGGATCGAGGACCTGCAAAAAGCGGTTCAATCGGTCGGATACGATCTGCTCATAGAACCCGGAACCTCAGAAACGGAAACCCTCGATGCCCTGCATGAAGAGCAATACAAGCGCCTGAAAGGGCGAACGATCGCAGCCCTCCTCCTGTCTGCGCCCCTG
Source organism: uncultured Saprospiraceae bacterium (assembly GCA_964465435.1). Lineage (GTDB taxonomy): Bacteria > Bacteroidota > Bacteroidia > Chitinophagales > Saprospiraceae > Vicinibacter. The sequence goes on from CAYXKO010000135.1 coordinate 3,072, forward strand.
GTGGTCATTGGCATGTTTTTTATGGATATGCCTTATGCCAATGAGATCATGTGGGCGCTGGCCACTCCAGTGGTCCTGTGGCTGGGCAAAAACTTCTTTATAAACGCCTGGAAGCAGGCCCGGCATCGTTCTGCCAACATGGATACGCTCGTGGCTCTGAGCACGGGCGTGGCGTATTTGTTCAGCGTCTTCAACACCCTGTTCCCGCAGTTCTGGCACGCACGGGGCCTCCATGGCCACGTGTATTTCGAGGCGGCGGCGGTGGTGATCGCCTTTATCCTGCTGGGAAAGCTGCTGGAAGAAAAAGCAAAAGGAAACACATCCACGGCGATCCGCAAATTAATTGGACTGCAGCCCAAAACGGTCACCGTGATCCACGACGGCGGGCATCCCATGGAGATGCCCATCGAAAGGCTGAAGGTCGGCGACATCGTCCTGGTGAAACCGGGAGAAAAAGTGGCCGTGGATGGGATCGTGATCAGCGGAAACTCCTACGTGGACGAAAGCATGTTGAGCGGCGAACCGCTGCCCGTTTTGAAAAACGAACACGCTAAAGTCTTTGCAGGCACCATCAACCAAAAGGGCAGTTTCCAGTTCCGCGCCGAAAAGGTCGGATCCGAGACCCTGCTGGCCCAGATCATCCGGATGGTCCGGGAGGCCCAGGGCAGCAAGGCACCGGTTCAGAAGCTGGTGGACCGGATTGCCGGCATCTTTGTGCCCGTGGTCATCGTCATCGCCCTGCTTGCATTTGTAGCGTGGTATTTGCTGGGCGGGGAGAATGGATTCACCCAGGGAATCATGGCCCTGGTCACCGTGCTGGTGATCGCCTGTCCCTGCGCCCTGGGGCTGGCCACGCCGACTGCCATCATGGTGGGCGTCGGAAAAGGCGCGGAAAGGGGCATCCTGATCCGGGATGCGGAAAGCCTCGAACTGGCCAAAAAAATCGAGGCCATCGTGCTGGACAAAACTGGTACCATCACCGAAGGTAAGCCCCGGGTAACGGATGAATACTGGTCGCAAAATACTGACGAATTGCGAAGGATCCTATTTAGTATGGAAAAGCATTCTGAGCATCCTCTGGCCGAGGCGGTGGTGAAACACCTGTCCCCTGGGGAACCGCTTGCGCTGGAGGACTTTCAGAGCATCACCGGCAGCGGGATCAGGGCCGTGGTGCATGGAAACAGCTATCTGGCAGGAAACAAGAACTTGCTGCTCGAACACCACATCCAAATTGATCCGGAGCTGGAGCGGAAGGCAGATGCCTGGAGCGCCCAATCCAAAACCCTGGTCTGGTTTGGCGATCATCAGAAGGCACTCGCCGTGATTGCGATCTCGGACAAAATAAAAAGCAGCTCGGTCGATGCCATCGCACAGCTCAAAAAAATGGGCATTGAGGTGTACATGCTCACGGGAGATCAGGAGGCCACGGCCGCGGCAATGGCCTCGCAGGCCGGTATTGAAAACTACAGGGCGGAGGTACTGCCGCAGCAAAAAGCGGAGTTTGTAAAACAACTGCAGGCTCAGGGGAAGATCGTTGCCATGGTGGGGGATGGCATAAATGACAGCACGGCCCTGGCGCAGGCGGATGTGAGCATTGCCATGGGACAAGGCAGCGACATAGCCATGGACGTTGCCAAGATGACCATCATCTCCTCCGACCTCAGTAAAATCCCGCAGGCCATCCAGCTATCCAGGCAAACCGTGGCCACCATCCGCCAGAATTTATTCTGGGCTTTTGTGTACAACCTGATCGGCATTCCAATTGCGGCCGGAGTCTTGTATCCCATCAATGGATTTTTGCTGGACCCGATGATCGCCGGGGCTGCCATGGCACTCAGCAGCGTCAGCGTGGTCAGCAATTCGCTGCGGTTAAAATGGAAGAAAGTGGGAACAGCAGGGAGTGACATGCACAACAGGACAACCTGACCACAACAAACTTTGAATTGACCAAAAAGTAATTCCCTCCAACCATCTCAAATAACAAATCATGAAATTCCAGTCCCTGAATAAGTTGATGACCATCTCTGCCCTGATCGCGTTTTTATTCCTTCATGCGGACAGGATCAACGCACAAAAGTTTTGGCTGACCACCTATTCCTTTCCGGGCGGACCCAAAATCGCAATTACCCTGGACCGGCACAATTGTTTGATCGTGGCCTTGCCCAGTCAAATCATACGCAGTTGCGACGATGGCATTAGCTGGGATTCCACTTTAAGTTCAACCTTTTTGCATACTTTGTTTACTTCAAAGAGCGGCCGGATTTTTGCCGGCGGCCCCGGTAAAATATTTTATACAGATGATTCGGGTATCAGATGGGATTCTGTCTCTTTTAGCCACACTTATCCGTTCACCAGGCTGATTCAAAATGTAAATGGCGATTTATTTGCCATCACAGGCACTCTGGACTCAAGCCTGGGGTACGTCGGAGCAGGTGTATATTACTCCCCGGACAACGGGGCAAGCTGGATACAGCGCAATCAGGGTCTCGGACCGTATTTGAGTTGCGAACAAATATCGCATGACCGGAAAGGCCGTCTGTATCTGGCAGTGGCGGATGAGCTCGTGAGTGGAAATGCAGGACTTTTCTACTCAGACGACTCAGGTCAAAAATGGCAACAGCTGTCTGTTGAAATTGACGGCAAAAATGTGATTGACGACAAAATCAATATTGGCAATACCTACTCTCTGTCGGTCTCTCCGGATGACACCCTCCTTCTGAGCCTGACAGGCACAGCTGTCAATGTCGGCATCGCGCTCAATATCCGAAAAAGCGTCGATGACATCCTGAAAAATACCAGGTGGAAAGTAGGCACCGTAAGCAATACATCAACATGGTGGAATGACCGGCTGCTGAACAACATCCACTTTGCCAAAAATGGAGACTGGTATAGCTCTATGAAAGGATCACTGAATACGGGAGGGACTTTTTTTTCCAAAGACAAAGGCCAGAAATGGAACAAACATTTGCAGGGTCTGGGGCTCGACGCGTCGGGGCAGTTCAGCGTTCAATATTTTGCGGAAAATGATACCGGAAAAATCTATATGGTACAACTCCTGGACGAAAGAATATACTGGGCAGATACGAGTGTACTCAACAGGGTCAATACGTCAAATCCAATCGCGATTCAGGAACTCTGCACTTACCCCAATCCCATCAGCGCCATAGGATTGATACATTTTGAATCAGGACTGGGGGATGAAATGGTCAAAATATCCCTTTACGATGTGCAGGGGAACCTGATTTCGGAGCAAATGGGGAATTTGAAAACCGGGTTTATAGCCCCGGAAAATCCAGGGATTTATTTGCTCCGGATCAGCCGGGGCTCTGCAATTCTAGGAAGCTGCAAGATTGTTGTTGAATAGATGGAATGGCTTGAAATAAAAATCGAGTCTGCCCCCAGCAAAATGAATTTGAGTCACACCTGTCCAAAATAATTTATGTAATTTAGCTTTCCCACTTTTTGTCGCTCAAAAAGTGGGCAAAAACGCAGCCTTTTCTAAGGCGGCTTCTCATCTGGCTTCCT
>CAYXKO010000136.1:0-6554 GCA_964465435.1 uncultured Saprospiraceae bacterium
TCGCCCTCAACCAGTATTTCACCATTCGCCCGGTCACCGAGTTTATTTGCGGGATCAACACCAAGGACATCCTGGACTACGAACTGGACCGCCATGAGTTGTTTGGGTTGGGCAAGGACAAGGGCAACCTATTCTGGTATTCCCTTATCCGTCAGGCCATCCTGATGGGTTACATCATCAAGGACATCGAGACCTATGGCATCCTCAAGGTCAGCGACCTGGGGCACGAGTACCTCAAGAAGCCCGGCAAGGTGGAGATCACGATCAACCACGATTACTCCGATACCAGCTCCATTGAAGAAGATACCGCGCCTGCGCAGGGTGTGGCTCTGGATCCGGCCATGTTTGCCACCCTGAAGGAGATCAGGCTTGAGGTTGCACGCAAACACAAAGTGAAACCCTGGGTGGTTTTCTTTGATCCCTCACTGGAGGATATGGCGACGCAATATCCCATCTCGATGGACGACCTGTGCAAGATCTCCGGTGTCAACCGCGGCAAGGCGGAGCGATATGGCCAGGCCTTCATCGATTACATTAAAAAGTACGTGGAGGAAAATGAGATCGAGCGTCCCGACGACTTTCAGATCAAACAGGTAGCCGATAAATCCAAGTACAAGGTGGAGATCATCAAGTGCATCGACAAGAAAATGCCTCTTGAGGACATCGCGCGGAATGTGCAGATGAACATGGAGGAGCTCATGGATGAGCTCAACATCATCGTGGGCAGCGGCACCAGACTCAACATAGGCTACTACATCAAGGACAATGTCGATGAGGCTATCTGCGAAGAGATCTACGATTACTTCAACGGCGCGGACAGCGACTCTGCCGAAGATGCCTACAAGGAGCTCAAGGAGGAGGACATCACCTTTGAGGAGATACGGCTGGTGAGGCTGCAGTACCTCTCCGAAATGGTAAACTGATCATGAGACCTTCCATACTGATCATCAACGGGCCCAACCTGAATCTGCTTGGATCCCGCGAGCCTTCCGTGTATGGGTCGGTTTCATTTGAGGACTACCTTACGGAACTCAGAAAGGATTTTCCGGATCTTGAGATCGGATATTATCAATCCAACGATGAATCCGATCTGGTCACGTCCATTCAGGAGGCCAGGTTGAATCGCCAGGGCATCATCCTCAATCCGGCAGCCTATACGCACACTTCGATTGCCATCCGGGACGCCCTTGCGGCGGTCGGCATACTGTGCATCGAAGTACATATCACAGACATCAGAAAGCGGGAGGAATTCCGCAGGCATTCCATGATCTCAGAACTTTGCTGGTGCAGCATCAGGGGTTTGGGCCTGCCGGGATATCGCCTCGCTATGGAGCGCATGAGGGAGTACTTCAGACAGGGGGATTGATCCAAGTAATCTGCATTTTTTAGCTCGGACTAAAAAGCACCTTTTTCTAATTAGAATCCTGGTTAATAGGATTCACTCCAAAACAATCAAAGGGTAAAACAATCATTGGAGCGGTCTTCCATACTCCAGGTCTGGTGCTTAGATCATGATAATAGGTTAACTTACGGAAATTAATATTATAATGAGAGCATCTGGCTTTTGCCTTCGCGATGAGCTTCTCTGAGCAAATTCCGCAGTAATTAGTTTTAGACGGAGTCATTTTTTCAATTTCTACTTTTGGAAATATTATATGCAGTACAAAGGCATATCCAATTATTGATTCAGTTACCGGCCAGGTTTAGGCTTAGTTAAAAATTCTTTAAAAAATTGCATGTTTTTGCCTAATTATTTATTTTTGTATCTGTCATTTCACCACAAAATAAATTTTATGGGACCAACTTGCAATCCTCTGATATTTGGCCCAGATTGTCAGGCTAGATTGGGTGATCTTCATTTTAGTGTTTGTACTGATCCCATGTCGGGCTGCGAAAATCTGGGTGATCCATGTTGGGATACACAGATAATCGTTAGGTTTGAGTATTGGTGTTGTAATTGTTCACTCACTGAATAATTGCCTAACTTATGAATTACATTACCGTCTTTCTGATCCTTTCTTTCGTAAGCCTTCATGCTCAGATTAGTTGGCAACCTTCTTCTGATTCATCATCTTACGTGCCATTGGACTATGTAATGGATCAACAGGGAAATTTATACATGTCCATAAGAGGCAACGACCTGATTTATCATGTAAATATTATCGAATCAATACCTGTTTATAAGGAATTACCAAAGGTATATGATAAATATTATTCGACTGATCAAAATCCAATAAGCCTTTTTCTGGATTTTAATGATACCTTAATAGCGCTAAGAGGTGCTGTACCATATAGATATTTTGGTACTTATTTTCTAAAAGATAGTATAGGTAGAATGGACACTAACTATGCCAGTATATCTTCGTCCTACTTTATGAAATACAACCTGAAGGGAGATTTATTTGGTAGTTTTCTGGATGTCATTTTTCAATACAAGGATAAATGGAAAAATGACCGAAATAATACAGTCTTTAGTCCAGGCAAATTGATTTATAATTATTTTCCCTATGACGAAGAGAATAATTATGCCTTGGTAAATGGGGGAAATTTAAATAGGTATTTGGTGTATAAATATAACACCCATACCCTGGAAAGTAAAGTAATATTTGAGACCACTACTCCTATGTCACAGCGAGATTTGATCGTAACGGCAGGTGGCCATGTATTTGCCGGTACTGCAGCAGGCCTTTATCATTCATACAACGATGGCAAGGATTTTGAAGTATTGCTGGTAGATACATCACTGGGCCATACAAGTACAACTGGGGTATTTCAAAGTAAGTCCGGAGATGCCATACTGGTGCGTCTTTCCACCGGGTTTTACGCCAGCTATGACCTTGGAAAAACATGGACCAGGCTATTTCTATTCAACCAGGAAGTGCCGAATGATCCGACGTATATCTGGGAGAAAATGGATATGCTCGACACTGCTCATGCTGTGTTGATGCTTACGGATGGTTGTTATAAAAATCGCACTTATTTATTGACACCTGAGCAAGGAGGATGGAAGCAGCTGAATCCACCGATATTTAAAATGAATGCCTTTCATTTGATAAAAAACAGGACGAACAGATTGTACGCCAAAAATGATCAATGCGACTGGTTGTATTCCGACGATGAGGGAAACAGATGGAGGGAAGTGCTCAGACATGGATCGACTGTCCAGGACTTAAGGATGGACAGCAAGGATCAACTCTATTGTTTTTATCCCTACAAGGCCAATAGTAAGGTGCTTTATTGGTCTAAAAACAATGCTCAGAGCTGGGATACAAACCAGGTTTTTCCAGGCAGGGTGTTGGATATTTTTCCTTTTTCGGATGGAACACTCATGCTTTTGACCTCAACTCCCGGCAATGGGTCGGCCATTCCATATTCCGTTTATTACAGCCCGGACCATGGGCACAGCTGGGAACTCCAAAGCAATAGATTCAGCCCTCCCTATGAGGTTTATCAGATTTTAAAAGGCCCTGATGGCAGCTTCTATGCTTTTATATCAGGTACCAGGACCGTGATGATTTCAAAAGATCTGGGAAAATCCTGGCAGCCGGATGGACGATTTGAAAAAATTAACTATCTGGTATCTATGTTTTTTGACGAAGGGGGATACTTTGTGTTTGGAGGGACTGTGGATGGTGTGTATGGTATTTACAGGACCCTGGATCTGAAACAATTTGAGCTGATCACCCGGGGTGGACCTTCTGATGTTCAGTCCATGTATTCACCTGCTCCAGGTGTCATAGTCGCTGCTTTCAATAAGTCAGGAGTGCAGATCACCTATGATTACGGTCAGACCTGGACCAATATCACCTCAGACCTCGACTACGATATATCCAACCGGAATTATAAGACCAATTCGATCCTCGTGGATGAGCAGGGTCGGATTTTTCTGGCGAGGGCCTATGATGGAATTTATCGCACCAACCCAATGGCGGTTGCAGTAGACGATCCTAAGGCCGGGTACGATGCAGCATTCAGTTTTGGACCCAATCCAACGGAAGGCTTCCTCAACATCCACCTGAATGAAACAGTACCAGGACGTAGTGCCAGTTTGGTTTTGAGCAATGCCCTGGGCCAAAAACTTCTGTCCAGAAGCAATATATCAACCACTGAAATGCTTGACCTGAGTCCATGGCCACCGGGAATCTATTATCTGAGCCTTTTGACGCAGCAAGGTATTTTACAAACGGAAAAGCTAGTCAAACAATAGGGCCGGACATTAATTGATCGAGGCCAGGCTGAATCGCTTAGCTTGGATGAACCTCCGGGTTTTGATTTGTAGAGTCCAGGGATGGGAATGTCCTGTCAAAATTCAGTTTTCCTTCGTTTCCCAGGATCTCTGATAGAATGCGGAGGTTTTCTAAATCCTGCCCCCATTCGAACAAGTTGAATCTCTGGCTGCTGGAAATCTTCAGGATTCCGGGCTCATCCGTAAGTTCCACGAATACCTCCGCCCCCATGGAATTTAAGTGAAAGGCAGGTCTGAAGCTGATCCTGTTTTCGTGTTCTGTCATCTTGTTTGCTTTCAGGGCCTTTTGAATTTGCAGGGCTATATCGTGATTTTGAAAGGGATTTTTTTGAGGATCGGCCCGCACATAGGACCAAATGGAGTAATCCTTGAAATACGCACCGACCGGATATCGATTTTTGATCAGAACAATGCACTGGACCAGGTGCATTAGCAGAGAAATGAAAATGCCAGCCAGCAGGACTTTTAGCCAGTCAAAGTCTTCAGGATCGATGAACCATTCAATCAGTGCAGAAATGAGAAAAAAGGAAATGCTTTGGGTCAAAACAGACCTAAGAAAATAGATGAAATTTATCCAGTTCATTTCAGAATTATTTTTTGACAAAATTTGCCCCGGGCATTGGAACCTTGCAGGATGTACAGGCCGGCCGGTAATTCCTGTACATCCAAAATGCCTTTTTCCTCTGTAAGCTGTTGTTTAAGTAGCGCATTGCCCATGGCGTCGGATAAGATTATTTCCAAGGGAGCGAAAAAATCCCGGATGGCATAATGGACGAAATGATCCGCCGGCAAGGGCCAGAGGCTGATCGCGAAATTATCTTTGTGATCGGTTGTGTTTACAGGAAGTTTCAGAACGGTATTTCCCGCCGTGATGATCCATCGGTCGGGATCTATCGCCACTGAATCCACTACCCAGTCCATCGGTAAGAAAAAATTTTGCTTGGGCAGATTTTGGTCCAGTACCAGGATGCTGTCCCGCCCGTTTCCGTAGATGCCAATGGGCAGGGGCAATTCAAAGAAGCGGTCCGAGCTGTGGGCGTTGGTTTGCAGGAGCTGAATCGCCAGTCCATTTTTTTCCATGGTCCACGAAAGCTGATACACGGGATATCCCTCACCGGAATACCAGTCGTCAAAAAAACCACTCAGGTTCCGTCCGGATGTTTCCTCCAGATGTCTCTGCAGGTCTGAAGTCCTTGCGTAGCCATAGCTCAGCGAAGGATCCTTCTGGTAGTCTCGTATGCTCTTGAAAAAGATCTCATCGCCGAGGATCCAGCGCAACATATGCAGGACCATGGCCCCTTTGGCATAGGACAGGCGGTTGTTGAATATTCTGGCCACGCTGGTGGGATCATCCACCTTGAGCGTGCCGCCGGGTTCGCGCGTCACGCGTTCCATGCGCTGGGCCAGGAAGAGTTTCCACCATTCGGGCCTCAGGTACTGGTAACAGAGTCCGCTGAGGTAGGTGGCGAATCCCTCGTTGAGCCAGATGTCTTCCCAGTTGCCGCAGGTGATCTGATTGCCAAACCACTGGTGGGCCAGTTCGTGTGCCAGCAGTTCGTAGGGGAAAGCCCCAACAAAACTCATGGTCTGATGCTCGATGCCTCCTCCCCAGCCGAATTGCGCCTGGCCGTACTGTTCGCGTGCAAAGGGATAGTCTCCAAATAAGCGGTTGAACAATTGCATCACTTCCACGACGTCAAAGGCCTGACTCCTGACCGTGGGAAGGGATTCCGGATAGACGTAGTTGACGATGGCCATTTTATCGCCGCTCTCCAGCCGCACTGAATCGGTGAACACCTCATAATTGGTCACCGCAATGCCGACCAGATAGGCAGCAATGGGATAGCGGTGCCTCCAGTGACAGATCGTTTTATCTGAGGATTGAGATTCTGACACGAGGATGCCGTTGGATGCGGTGCGGAATCCTGCCGGACTGGTCACCAGCACATCCAGCGAATCGATCTTGTCATCCAGATCCTGCTTGCAGGGCCACCAGCTGCGGGCTCCATAGGGCTCCGAGAGGGTCCAGAGCACCGGCGTGCCGTTGTGGTCGGACTGTACAAAGGAACCGAAGCCTTCGGATCGCGGGATGCCCTCGTATTCGATCAGGATGCTGTCCGCTTTGCCGGCGGGGATTGTCTCGTTGAGCACTACGGCCAGGGTCGCGGAATCCGCAAAGTAATGCCGCAGATCTGTGCCGGCCCGTGCAAGCTTGTTTACGCTGAGTGCATCGGAAAAGTCAAGATGAATGATTTGAAAACTGTCCTCCCGTGGAACAAAATGGACAGTGACCCTGCCCCGGATGTAT
>CAYXKO010000137.1:0-6526 GCA_964465435.1 uncultured Saprospiraceae bacterium
CCTGTTCCATTTTGTATAATATTAGCTTGAGCATCCATTACTGAGCATCCGTCAGAAAGTAAGAGTAACTCACCATCTACATTACAGATAAAACTACCTGCATAACTAAATTGGAAAGTTTTTTTAGCAAAGAGAAATTCTTTTTGGACTTTAGGACCGTTGAAGTCAAGTTTAGAAATTCCCCATCCATTGGGTGGGTCATCTCCATATCCCATAGGCCAGATATAGTCGTATTTTTGAGAATGGGAGTAATTAAAAACTATAATTATTAATAAAAAGATGAGGGCAAAAGCCCTCATCTTAAAGATTATAACAAAATTTTGATTACTTCTCATGGCTGATGATGAATTTGATGTTTTTTCCAGTATTGGAACCGGTCAACATATACAATCCTTGTGGAAAGTTAGTTGTTGATACTCTGATCATGTTGTTTTCATGACAAGTTTGACTCCATAATTCCCTGCCCGTCATATCGATGATTCTAAGTAAAGTACCATTTTCTATAAATGGATCTAAAGAAATAGTGAGGTATTCATCAGCGGGATTTGGCATCAAATTAAATTGTGTGGACAAATTTTTAGATTGTATTTTTCTCGTTCTTTGGACGGAGGCACAATTGTCTGAATATTGAGAACCGACCTGAGTTTGTCGTGCTTTAAGACTTCTTGCCATCAAAACTCCTTCGCCTCCTTCATAGCTACACAGGGCAGCAATGGAGTCAATGATGCCCATGGCTGTCGAGTCAAAAGACCGGAAGTTCTTTTGCATGGATTGTAAAGTATATTTCCAGCAAGCTTTCAGATTCCAAGCCTGTGTGAAGGATACACTTAGATTGTTGTTGGCGCCAAGCAATTGGGCAATTCTGGCTGAATCTGTGCTGTGAATTTCTTCGTGTATTTCATTTAATAAAACGGATAAACTGTCATAGAGATTTAATAATTCCAGGTAATCACTATAGGCAGGTTCCAGATAACTGATGACTCCTGTGCTGGTTACGGAATAATAAATGGAACTGTCCAGGAGGCAAGCAATAGAATCCAACTCAGTCATAAACCCAATAATTTGATTACTGGTTGAATCAGGTATAGAAAAAGCCTGTCGAATGGCTTTCTCGTGTTGGTAGCATTTCCAAGGATCTGAGCTTTGGTTGGCCTGGGCATAATACCAGTCGCTCATCTCGGTGGTCCACTCTCCACCGGAAGCCTGATACAGATCCAATGCCCTTAGGCTTTTTAAGCAGGCGTCAAAACGTTCGGCCTGGTTGGTATCTGTATAAAAGCCATCATCAAACAACCGGATTCTAGTCAGGATCTCGTCGAGATACCGGTCTCCGGTTCCCCCGTATCCCGGTGGACAGTCATAGGCTGTTCCGTTTTCTCCTTCAAACCAATCTGAATAAGTTGAAATAAAATAGGGAAATGAACTTCCTCCTTGTGTCCCTTCTACCTTGTATTGATTTCCTACAGCTAAATCAAGAAGTGCGTGATCTCTGGCTTTGGGACTTTGTGTAGTGCTGGCGTCAAAGATATTACCTCTATGTAACTGCTCTCCGGTTATAACATAATGGTTGGCATGGGTCCCGTACATAAGATTATAGGAACTGGAGTTAAATTCATTGCCTCGAATGTCGGTCCCCGCGTTGTCATTAAGAGCCTGGAGATTGGTCGTTTCGTTGTTGATCATTTCATTGCAGTAGATTTCAGCTGTAGGAGTGCCACAGATCCAGACATTCTCTTCACCACCTACACATTCCAATAAGTTATATCCAACCCAATTTTTTGCCCCCCCATCTATTTTACAATTGAAACCATTTGATCCAGAAAGCACGTTTGGATTGCTAAAAAGACCCGTTTTGGACATGTTGTTGTAGGTGCAATTATTGCCATCCGAGGATATGATTTCCGGATTGTTGTGTACGGACCAGAAATGTAGGTCAGCACCTAAGCCGTATAGAGAAATATTGGATTCTTCCGAAAATAAGTAATTTCCTTTAATATTGCCAAATAATGAAGGCAAAACAACTCCAATAATATTCTCGTTCAGAACATTCATGGTATTGTCACTTATTTCTGTTGATTCCTGATTATTTTTACTGACTTTCACCACGCCGAAATTGCAATCATTAATATCGACCTTGCTTACCAAAGTTGTTCTGCTACCATATGAACTTATTGCTAAGAAGTTTCTCAGAAAACTTGGTCGGAAAAAAGTGAAGGGTGACCCAATTCTAAGAGAATTCTGAAAGCTGTTGTTGCTCAAGATTCCATAAAAAACGTCTGTAAAAGTGGAAAGGAATACCGTTAAGCTGGTGTTTAGATTATTAATCCCAACGTCCAGATTAGAAAAGGAAATAAATCCGTCAAATAAAACACTTCTTACGCTTTCAAATTGACAACCAGTATTATGCTCAAACTGGTTGGATTGATTGGTTAAGAATGAAATGGAAGCACCAAAAGGACTTGTAAACAAATTGAGTGAAATATTTTTTACTGCAGATCCATAAGACCCTATCCCTACTTGATTATTGATAAATTGGGTCATAAATGCATTGAAAGTTGAATTGTCTTCCATTTCAACAGCGGTTTCAGCATCTTGAATCGTACTTCTGAATAAATCAAATGTGCTTTCAGGCTCCAATAAAATGCGATTCCAGGTATTATCACATCCTTTAATAGTGCCTAATAAAAATTTAAAGTCGTAGCCTGATTCGACAATTACTTCTGCTCCATCAGCCATTATCAGTTCATTTGCAAGCAATAGTCCTGATGAAGAAGGTGCACCAAAAGTATAGTCCATATCGACAATAAGCTGTCCTTCTATTTTCAATCTCTGAGTATTATTAATTGATTGATTTGGAGGAAGTATGGTTTGGTTGGACACCAAAGTAGATAACAGAGTGGTCGTATTGGGACTTCCAACAGTCGTAAAATTCCCTGGAAGCGTAAATGTATTTGAACTAACCAGTTCATCATTTGTCAAGTCCCTGACACGAATCGTGAAAGTTGTATTTGGAATGATCACCACACCTGTAAGACAGGAAGAGCTATTCCCACTAGATGTGATGGTAATAGGCGAAATTAGAATGGTAATGGATGAATTTGTCGAAAGAAGACTAAAATTAGTCAAGTGAGTGTAGTCAAAACTCCCTGTTGGATATTCTAATTCGTAACGGAAATTATGTGAATTACAGGGGTTTGACGGGACAAACGACCAATTTGCATTTGTCACAAAACAAAGCTCGCCTGTCCTTTCTTCACAACCAAATCCTGGGGAGGTCATATAGTAATTAACCTCACATTCACTTTGAGACCAAATCACCCCGCTGGCCATGACAAGGGCTAGGAGTAAGGCTAATTTTCTAAATTTTAATTTCTGACCTGTGGTCATAGCATTTGAATGGGTAAATATACCATTCTGTGGGGAGAAATTTAAACTATTCATGACGAAAGTTTTAAGAAGTGAAGAAATATAATTTCATGTTACAAGCTTGTCGAATGGTCAAAGCATGTCCTGACCAGAAAAATTCCTGCGATTAATTCTTACAAATAATTTCAATATTACCAATGGTCCATCTTAGTCTGAAATCTCACGCAGTGTGATCAATGATCACCAATCCCTTCTACCAGGATATCAATCCGTTCATGGGTTAGTTTTCTTGCTCTCTATTTTTCTGACGCCTTTCCCTAATCAGGTGCTGTTTTTTGATCTCTGTGTCCAACAAATATACAAATGGTATATCAATTTTGCATCCACGCAAATGTTAAAGTTTAAAAAATCAGGGTTTTCCCTGAGTAGTATAGCTGGGTCTATCTGGAAGTTTATGGCCAATGGCATATAGCATATGGCCCATTATTTGTGGAAATAGTATTTTGCCATCTGCCATCAGCCTTAGCGAATCAGCCTTCTGCAAGCTCCATCCAGCGCATTTCGATCTCTTCGATGCGGCCCTGGATCTCCGTCATCCTCTTTTGCGCCTGAATGAACTCAGTGCTGCCGGGTGACAAGGTCCCAAAGGAATCCACGATCTTGTCGCGCTCCTGCGTCAGCTTGTCGAGCTCGCGTTCGATCTGCTGCATTTCTTTTTTGACTGCCTGGTTGATCTTCCTGTTTTCCTGATTCGGCGTTTCGGCGATCTGCGTATTTTCCTTTTTGGAAGGAAGCGCAGCTTTTTCCCTGAGGGCTGCTTCCCGGTAGCTGGAGTAATTGCCGGGAAAATCGCGGATCTGTCCTTCGGCCTCCAGTACAAAAAGATGGTCCACGAGTTTATCCATAAAAAAGCGGTCGTGCGAGACGATCACCAGCACACCCGGAAACTCCATGAGGTATTCTTCCAGCACGTTGAGGGTGGTGATGTCGAGATCGTTGGTGGGCTCGTCGAGGATCAGGAAGTTGGGGTTTTTGATAAGGATGGTGAGCAGATACAGTCTCCTTTTCTCACCGCCGCTCAGTTGGGATACATACACCTGTTGCTGGGGCCTGGGAAACAGGAATCGCTCCAGCAGGTTTTCGGCACTGAGCTTGTGTCCTTTTTTCAGGGGAATGTAATCGGCTATGCTTCGGATCACGTCGATCACGCGCTTGTCTTCCGCGAGCACCAGGCCGTCCTGCTCGTAGTAGCCAAACTGCACGGTCTCTCCGATGATGATCTTGCCACTGTCCACCGGCAGGGAACCTGTAAACAGTTTCAGCAGACTGGTTTTGCCCATGCCGTTGGGTCCCACCAGACCGATGCGGTCCCCGGGTTTGAACTTATAGGAGAATTTGGAGAGGATGGTTTTGGTGCCAAATGCCTTGGAAACGTTGTGCAACTCGAGGACCTTGCTGCCCAGCCGCGTGTGTTCTATTTCAAATTCGATCTCGCCGGGGGCTTCGGGTCCGCCGAGCATTTCCTTTTTTTCATAATAGCTGTCCACGCGGGACTTGGACTTTGTCGTTCTGGCCTTGGGCATTCTCCGCACCCATTCGAGTTCGTGTCTCAGCATTTTGCGCAGCTTGTCCTTGACCACGGTCTCGTTTTGCATGCGCATGGCTTTTTTTTCTACAAAATCCTCGTAGTCGCCCTGGTACTTGTAGAGGATGCCGCGGTCGAGCTCCAGGATCTGGTTGCAGACGTTATTGAGAAAATAGCGGTCGTGGGTGACCATCAGGATGGTGAGCTGGCTTTGCTCCAGAAAGCGTTCCAGCCATTCGATCATCTCCAGGTCCAGGTGGTTGGTCGGTTCGTCCAGGATCAGAAAGTCCGGCTTGCCGCAAAGGGCCTTGACGATGGCCAGTCTCTTCTTTTGACCTCCGCTGAGGTGTGCCACGGGGCTTTCCAGGTCCGGCAGTTTGAATTTGCCGGCCAGCTCGTTGACGTAGCTTTCGATCTCCCAGGCCTTGGACTCTTCCATGAGCAGGAGGGCTTTCTGGATCTCCTTTTCGTCATGAGACTTTTGGGCCGTGTGCAGGGCCTTCAGAGGTCTGATCCACTCGTCGTGGCCTTCGAGGATGGTTTCGAGCAGGCTGTGGCCGATCGAAAAATCCGGGTCCTGATCCAGGTAAGAGGTGGTGATGTCCTTGTTGATCCAATAGCTGGCATGGGCGCCCTCCACAGGGTCCACGCCGGCTGCGATCCGGAGCAGGCTGGACTTGCCACTGCCGTTGCGGGCCACGATGGCGATCTTGTCTCCTTGGTTGACCTTGAGCGACAGGTCTTCAAAAAGGGTCTTTTCTCCGTAGGCCAGGCTGATGTGCTCGAGGGTGAGGTAGTTCATGACCGCGCAAAGGTAGGAAAAAGGCCACGGCCGGCATGGATCAAACCGCGCTTGCTCCTAAAGCAGGAATGGTATCGGGAGTAGGGGCGTTGAGACTCATTTTAGTGAAACGCATTTCATTAAAACCGTTGACCAGGATTCAATAAAAATTCAGTCGCTGCATGCTACAACCTGATCTCCTTGCCGGCATAAAACTCCAGGATCTGGGTTTTGAAGACCAGGTCGTACCGGGCGATGATCAGGTTGTTCTCTGCCACCTGCAGGTTGAGCTGTGCCTGGTTGAGGTCAAAAAGGCTGGTGGCTCCGAGGTCAAAGCGGCGTTGGGTCATCTCGTAGGAGTTTTTGGCAAGGTCCCTGCTCTTGAGGGATGCATCGTATTCCTTGCGGGCGGCGCGGACCTGGGTCATGGCCTGGGTGATGTCCTGACGGATCCTGTCTGCCTGCAGGTCCAGGTTGATCTGCGAGCGAAGCGTCTGCAGTTTCGCCCTGCCTACATTGGCGCGCGTCTGCATCTGGTTGAACACCGGCACATTGAGTCCGACGCTGAAGCTGTATCCAAAAAACCGGTCCAGCTGGGTCTTTAGGGGAATGATTTCAGTCCCCGTGATCCTGGGGGTGAAGGCTTCTATAAGCACTGCCTGGCCGTCGATGCGGGCCGGGATGGTGTCTATACCCAGGGCAAAGGAAGTGGGCTGGACGGCGGCATCCGAATAGCGCGTGCCCAGGTTGCATCCGGCAAGTACCCTGGGATAGTAGGCCGAACGGGCGACCTT
>CAYXKO010000138.1:0-6495 GCA_964465435.1 uncultured Saprospiraceae bacterium
GGCAGTGTGTGGACCGAAGATCTGAAGCTGCTTTCTGAAGTTCTGGCTTCCGGGGCTGTGGAGGGATGGAAAATGATCGTGGCGCCTCATCAGACGGATGCCATGCACGTCGAAGAAGTCAGCAAAGTGCTTTCTGTGGATTGCGAGCTGCACTCCAGCTATCATCTCAGCTCCAGGGCCGGTGTGATGATCGTGGATTCCGTAGGTAAGCTGGCCGCCATTTATGCCAGGGCGGACCTGTGTTATGTCGGAGGAGGATTTGGCAGGTCCATTCACAATATACTCGAACCCGCCGCCCACCTGAAACCAGTATGCTTTGGTCCTGCACACGCCAAATTTCCGGAGGCTGCTGAATTTATTCAGTCAGGTTTCGGTTTCGAAGTAAATCATTTCCGGGATTTGATCGCCCTGATGAAAAAAGCAGAGGACCGGGATTGGTCAATAGGGACATCGACATCCGCCCGCTCTTATATGAACATGCGAAAGGGAGCGACAGATCTCATCCTTGAAAAACTGGCAGAGCAGGGATTGATCGCATAAAACGCGTCCACTTTTCTATCCGGAGAGTGAAGGATCACTGAGTGTAATTCTGATTGTAAAACTGCTGGTATTCCTTGAGGGATCTTAGTTCCAGGATCTTCCTGTAATTGGCCTGCGTCGCGGAGTACACCTCAAAATTCTGAAATCCGGGAATGTACTCAGCCGCATTTCGCTGCACGCCGGATACGTATTTCATCGAGGCCGCCTTGTTTTCAAACTGCCTGATCAGGATGATTGAGGTGTTTTTCTCAATGTCCAGCGTGACACTGGTCATCTTCAGGTTGTCCAGCCGGTGGTAGTTGTTGTGATAATCAGACATGGATATTTTTGCCTTGTCCAGCTGTTTTTCGGCCGGGTTGAAAAAAACCACGATGACGTAGTGCGTTTTGGCATCCTCGGCCTTAAACTGAACCTCTTCCAGTTTTGTATCGGTGATGGTGACAAAAGCATCCTCGTCGCCTTTCAGGAAGCGCAATATTTCTTTGGCCTTGCTCTCCTCGGGTGAATTGGGAAATTGTGCCACCAGATTTTTCAATTCATTTACATAGGCATCCTTACCTGATACCTTGGCAGCGCACATGGCAAATAACATTTGGATCTTGGGGTCGATGGGGTGGGGCGGGTGGCCGTTTGACTTCATCATGGCCAGCATCTGGTGCGCCCTTTCAAAATCCTTGGTATCGTATAATTTGTATGCGTGCTGGTATGATTCCACGAGTTCATCCTTTTTTACCATCAGACTCTTGGCATAGGAAGGGTCTGTCAGGATCCGGGTGTACCGTGAATTAGCATAATTTTTCTTCAGCTCATTCGCGGCATAACTTGCACAGCTGTCTTCCTTCAGGTCCACGCAATTGAGATAGATATAGTAAAGGGCGTCCTCCCTCTGGTCAAACTGCGGATATTTTTCGAGCAGGCCCGTATGCGTTTCCCTAGATTTCTGATATTGCTCGATCTTCTCGCGGTAGAGCACGCCCAATCTGAACATGGCCTTCTGGATTTTTTGGTGGGCATCCTTGATTTCCTGCTCGGTGGATGGGATGCCTTTAAGAATGCTGGCCAGGTCTTCCTCCAGGTTTTCACCTGCTTTGTCGTCAGATGCCGGAGTGAATTCATTGAAATCAGAAGCAAAACTCGTCTTGTTTGATCTTCTCCAGTTGTCTTCGAGCTTGCGTTGGCCCCAGGTTTGTTCAAACGTGCTTCTGCCTTTGTTCAGGCTTCTTTGGTCATAGGCAAAATAACTGCTTGCCTTGCCATCCTTGCCGGTGTTTTTGCCAGCCTGTCCTGCCAGGGCATTGTCGATCTGTGTGCGGTCAAATCTGTCAGAGAAATTGCCCAGGCCCAGCAACCTGTCTGTTTCTTTGTCGGGAGCCTCGGGAGTGCCGGGACTGACTGATTTTGCCTTGTTCTTATTTTTGAGCTGAATGGCCAGGGCGCGTTTTTCCTTGGTGCTGAGACCGGAAATGCGGATCAGGCTGTCCTGCAGGCTGATGATGTCCAGCTGTTCAGAGATCTCCTTCAGGTTGGCCACCATCTTTGCGGGATATGCCCTGCGCGTATCGTTTTTGGGCAGCATCAGGAGGGTGCTGTCAAAGTAATTTTTAGCCAGGCCGTACTGTTGTTTTTCAAACTGAATGTCTGCAAGCATCAGGTAGGCGTTTGCCTTGACGCTGTTTGCCTGAGAAGGGGAAGAAACTGCTGAGACCAGGTAGTTCATGCAGGCATCCATGCGGCCCTCCCTTTTGGCGATCTGGGCGAGTGCAAAGTAGATCTCGGGTTCGTATTCCTTGTTCTTGGGGTCTTTGAGCAGTTTCAACATGCTTTTTTCGATCTCTGCCGTTTCCCCGCCGCTGAGACCTTTGTTGAGCAAAAGGTTCATGTTGGCATGAAAACGAAGGTCGTATCCCGGTTTTAATTTCACCACCTGGCTGAAATACTCATCCGAACTCACGGGTCTGTTTTGCAACTGATAGATTTGTCCCAGGATGAAGGCATAACGCGCCTTGTTTTTTTTCTTCTTTCCGAACTCTATCGCTTTCTTAAGGTGGGGTATTGCCTGTTCGTATTTGTTTTGTCTCAGGTAGGTATGCGCATAGCTTGCATATAATTCCTCATTCAGCGATTCGGGAGTGTTGATATCATTTTCGATGTCTTTGAGGATCTGAATGGCTTCGTAGT
The DNA here is from genome assembly GCA_964465435.1 of uncultured Saprospiraceae bacterium. GTDB lineage: Bacteria > Bacteroidota > Bacteroidia > Chitinophagales > Saprospiraceae > Vicinibacter. The sequence goes on from CAYXKO010000138.1 coordinate 2,719, forward strand.
ATTTGGCCCTTTCTACCAGGTTCTTGGCAGCCCAGATGGATGCTTCCCAATACACGGGACGATGCGGTACCAGTTTGGATCCTACATTTTTAACGTTTGGCGTTTTTTCCGTTTTTCTGACTTCGGAGACGGGTTCAAGCGCCCTGGTTTCCTCGGCAGTTTTTTTTCTGGGCGCCGGAGCAGGAGTGGGTGCGGATTGGCGGGGTGCTGTGGTGGATTTTTTTTGTGCAGCGGAGGTCTTGCCCTTTTTCTTTTTACTTTTTGCCTTTTTCTTGGCCTTTTCTTTTGCCCTGGCCTTTTCCTTTGCAAGCTTTTTCTTGTCTTTTTTCTCCTCCTCTTTCAGCTCCTTCTTCTCTTCCAGCTTGGCAGCTTTTTCCTTTTTCAGATTTTTGACGGATTTCTCCCTCAGCTTTTTGGAGTTTCTGATGATGCTGCTGGGGCTGTATTCTTCCAAAAGGTATTTGTAGGAGTTTTCAGCCGTTTCGAAATCTTTCTTCAGGTATTGGGCTTTGGCAAGGATATAATAGCAGTCATCCGCCCATCGGCTTACCCGGTGCAGGGAAATGTCGTTGGAGACTTTCTGAATGGCCTTGTCCAGGTTTGCTTTTTCGCTGTCCGCATTGTCGATTGCGTTATACGGGAATACGGGAAGGATTTCGGAATAGTTATCTTTGTGTTTATCTTCGAGATTGTGGACACTGACTTTGAGCAGTTCGTTGGCATTGAACCAGGCATTGTACTTTCCGGTTGTGTTGTGGTAGAAGCGGCCGAGGGCGGAAGTGTCTCCCTTTTTTCGCTTGCTGACGCAGGCTTCTGACAAAAAGCCCAGTGCCAAAAGAAAAATGAATAGTTTTACTGACAATCTCATGAAGAATCCGGGTTCGGCTTAAAGAATCGGTATTGAACTGATTTTTAGCCTTTTTTATTGCAATAAAATGTAAAATTAATGGCTTTTGACATAAAGACGGTAAGAGAAAAGGTCAAGGCGCATCTTAAGAGACGCTTTTTGTTGATTATCAGGGAAGAAGATACTTTTGAAGAAGTGGAAACCTACCGGCTTACCCTGCTCAACGTTTACCTGCTGTTGAGTACGGTATTTGTGATATCGGGAAGCATCCTGTTGCTGCTCATCATTGCCACTCCGCTCAAGACCTATATCCCCGGATACGGGAATGTGCGGTATACAGGGGAGTTCATACGGCTTGAAAACAAGATCGAAGCGATGCAAAAGGAACTCAAGGCCCGGGAGGTATATATAGAAAACTTCCAGAGGATGCTGGGCAATACCCCCAAAACGACGGCTGATGTCACCCGTGATATCACGATCAGTCAGGAAATTGCCAAGCCCGTTCCCAAAGTAAAGGAGGATTCCGCATTGCGGGAAAACTATCAGATAACGGCCCGTAAAAATGAAACGGCCCCGGCCAAAAACGCCCCTGCGCGGCAGCAGGCCGTACTGGCACCCGTGATCCGCGACCTGTCGGAGATGAGGTTCTCAGCTCCTTTGAGGGGAACCATGGGAGCTGCCTTTTCGCCGGAAAAGGAACATTTTGGGCTGGATATCATAGCTCCCGAAAATACCCCTGTCAGGGCAGTCTTGCCCGGAGTGGTGATCCAGTCTGACTGGACCCTTGAAAATGGGCACACCATAGCCATCCAGCATGCAAACAATGTGCTGTCTGTCTACAAGCACAACTCCGCCCTTTTAAAGCGGACGGGTGCCCATGTGAAAACGGGAGAGGCCATCGCAATCATTGGCAATACAGGCACGCTGACCAAGGGGCCCCATTTGCATTTTGAGCTCTGGCATCTGGGCAACCCGCTCAACCCCTCTGACTACATCCGTTTCTGATCTTTTGCTCAGAAGAACCTCATCAGCCTTGGACCCAGAAGCAAAAGGCTTATCACGATCAGAAACAGAGCCACCATCTTGAATTTCTTCAGGGATTCCGAGGGTTTCTCATCCTCCAGGGTTGCCTCGCGGATGGACTTGTAGTGTTTGTACCACAGGGTCACTTCCTGTCCGACCTTGTAGGGGCAGGGGTATTCGTAATTTGTCGAAATATGGGTCAGGACATTGCCGGAGAGGGTCGTGTATTCGACCACCGGAGCAAAACCCTCCTTCCGTGGTCCTCCGAACAGGGGGATGGGTGCCTCCTCCAGCCGGACGACCTTGCCGGTCGTTTTGATGCCTTTTTCCATAACTCTGCGGGTCAGGGTGCTCCGGTCCTGTGCCCAGGCATACATGAGAAAGCCCACGATGAAGGCGATTCCTGAATAATTGGTGATCAATTCCAGCATTTCACAAAATTTAAAAGGGTCATTACGGTAGTTTCGATTTTTCCGTGTGGATTAGTAAAGTTCGTTCAATATTCCCGAATAGAAAAGTCTCTTCCCATCCTGTCCTCCTGCACGGATCGCAGGGTCAGGATTCAGGATTGCCTTTAAGGCAGCGCGATCGTTGATTATCCGGATGGAATATCCCGAACCTGTCGCAGTGATTTTGTTGCTTTGCGTCATGAGACAAGAAGAATATTGGAATCTCAACCGGGCCGGCTGGGCAGTCGCACTGGGTTTGGGTACAGCCCTCATACTGATTGCAGCCCAGCGCGGGTGGATCTCCGCAGAAGGCAGTTATATGGGGGTTCTGTCCAGAAACCTGGCAGAGGGGATCGGGAGTTTTTGGTATCCCGCCTTTAGTCAGGATCCACCGGAGCTCTACCACGAACTTCCCCCACTGGCCATTGGCATGGAGGCCGTTTTTTTTAAGATTTTTGGAGACCGGTGGCCCACAGAGAAAATTTTCTCCCTGTCCATCCTGGTAATGAACGTTCTGGTACTGATGGGCATCTGGCGGGCGATGGGCGAAAGATGGAATACGGCCTGGGTGCCGCTGGCTTTTTGGATGTCTGTACCCGCGATCATCGATGCGACAGCCCAAAGCCAACCGGTGCTGAGCTCCGGCTTGTTTGCTTCGCTTTCTTGTCTGACCTACCTGATCTCTTTTCAGAGGAGAAGTTTAGCGGGATCAATTTTGTCGGCAGGTTTTGGGGTGGCTGCTTTTTTGTCCGGGGGATACATCGCGCTGGCTGTGCTCGCGTTCACATTTTGGTGGATTTTGTTTTTTCAGGGCAAGACCCTGAGGATGTTCGTTTGGTTTGGCCTGGCCACTTTTTTATTTTTCATACTCATTCTTGCTTTCGTCTTTTGGGTGCAGCCGGCTGCCGTGGACAATGTGATGAACAAGTACCTGACCATTCTGGCCCTGGATCGCATGTACGAGGAGCCAAATGTGGGAAACCGCCTGTGGATCCTGATGGAATCCATGCGGCAAATCGCACCGCTGCTCTTGATCGCGATCATGGCTATGGGGATCGTCTGGCAGAGGTCACATGCCTTGTCGCAGACGATGAGATCGGCCTTGCCGTTTCTACTTACAGGTTTCTGTTTTATTGCCCTGATCGCCCAGGAGAGGAGGCAGTTTGTCTTTGAGGCATACCCGGCATTTATATTTCTTGCTTTGGGCCTGAGTCTTATCTCGGTGAGGTCTTTTGAGGTCTTTCAAGCAGGGGTGAGGGGGAAGTTTGTTCCAGTCTTTTCTGCTGCTGCATTTTTTTTATTGCTGGCCTGGGTCCTGTTTCACCAATCCACGGACGAAGGAGCCATGCGTCAGAAAAAATTTGCAGTTGAATTTAAGTTGCGGATCGAAGAACCGGGTCAGGTGGCAACCACCACAGCGCTTAAGCTTGACAAGGGATTTAAGGCAAACATGATGCG
>CAYXKO010000139.1:0-6485 GCA_964465435.1 uncultured Saprospiraceae bacterium
CAAAAAGGATTCCCGCAGGGCGGCCTCAGTAGGGTCTCCTATATATCCGCCATCGGGATCCGGGACCACGTCGTGGTTGAGGGCCATGGTGAGGTCAAGAGCCTTGTTGCCGCCTATCCACTCGGTGGAAAGATCGCTGACCCGGGTCACCTTCATTTGGTTGAGGGTAAGGGTCCCTGTTTTATCCGTGCAGATGAATGATACCGAGCCCAGGGTTTCCACGGCTGGGAGTTTTCGGATCAGGGCATTCCTGCGCACCATCTTGCGGGCTCCGTTTGCCAGGGCAATGGTGATCAGCGCCGGAAGGGCTTCCGGAATGGCTGCCACGGCAAGGCTGATCGATAGCATGAGCATGGGGATCAGCCCTTCGCCACGCAGGATTCCCACGCCAAAGAGCAGCAGACAGATGAGCAGAATGATCCAGGACAGTTTCTTACCGAAATGCCTCATCCTTTGCTTCAGGGGCGTGTCAGACTCATCGTCCTGGAGGAGGTTTGCGATCCTGCCGAGTTCCGTATTCATGCCGGTGGCAATGACGACCCCGAGTCCGCGGCCATAGCTTACGGTGGTGCCCTTGAATGCCAGATTGATCCTGTCCCCCAGGGGAAGCTCCACATCTGTCAATGCCTCCCGTTCCTTGACGACCGGAATGGATTCTCCGGTCAGCGTGGATTCGTCCAGCTGCAGGCTGTGCGTTTCAATAAGCCGGAGGTCTGCCGGCACTGAGCTGCCGGTCTCCAAAGAGACGATATCGCCCGGCACCAGGCTGGAGGCATCCACCTCCCTCTGCTCCCCTCCGCGCAGGACCTGAGTTTTCAGGACGGCCATTTTTTTCAGGGCCTCCATGGCTCTGTCCGCATTATACTCCTGTATGAAACCGACCAGGGAATTCAGAAAAACGATCGCCAGTATGATGATGGTGTCGGTGAGATCTCCCAACACGCCCGAAACAATGGCGGCTCCGATCAAAACCAGAATGATGAAATCACCGAACTGGCTCAAAAACATCAGCCATGCCGGAGTTCTTTTTCTTTCATTTAAAAGATTGGGTCCATGGATTTTTAACCTTTCCTCAGCTTTCGCAACAGTCAGTCCGGTTGAGCTTGTTTTCAATCGATCCAGAACTTCCTTTGGTTCGAGCAGATGGGCTTGCATTCCTGCGAATTAGTTAGGTGTGATTCCTGGAAGCATAGATGAGTTCCAGTGATCTGTAAAGATACTCATTTGAGTTGTTAATTTCGTGGACCAGGTTTAGGAGGGATGAAAAATCCAACTCGCTTTTGGGGTTGGACGAAATGCGCACCATCAGTTTGCTCAGGTTTTGGTTGATGTCCAGGATCAGGGTTTTGATGGTTGCAGGCGGATCTTTTTTCTCCATCATCCGGTCCTGCAGGATGAGCAGTATGTGTCCGTACAGATCGGATTGCAGGGCGGCCAGGGTTTTTCTGAAATCGCTCAGCTCTTCCACTCCGGAGTATTGGATGGATTCGAGATTTTGGAGGACGTCTTTGATGTCTTTTGCGGAAAGCGTGGCATACCGGACGGAAGAGGTCATCTGCTCCAGTTCTCCGAACTCGGAATCGCTGAGCGCGAGATTTTGCAGACCCAGGGAAAAACGCTTGATCTCGTTCTCATATCTTTTGAGATTCTGGTAATTCAATTCGTTTTCTTCATTTTGCTCCGAAGAGGAAATAAATTGCTGGTTGACCAGGATCGCCTGCTGCAGGTACTGCTCGACCTCTTTATGGAAGGCGATCAGTCCGGAGGTGCTTTCTTCCGGACTTACCTCCTTGAGATACTTCGAGAGTTCTTCCTCCCTGGGAGAAATAATTCGGTTGATCAGATCCGTGAATTTTCCAAGGAAAGGAAAGATCACCAGGATGCCCATTAAATTAAAGCTGCTGTGAAAGGCGACCAGGGTAAAAAGCGGGTCCGAGATTTGCATCACCTCGGAAAGAAAACGGGAGATCGGTCCCATCAGAATGATCGCGATCACAGCGCTGATCACGTTGATATAGAATTGCGCCCATCCGGTTTTTTTCTTGATGGTGTTGCCCCTGAGCGTGCCGACGAGCGCTGTCATGGTGGTGCCCAGGTCTGAACCCACCACCAGGTAAAAGGCCTGGTGCAAATCAATCAAACCTTCGGACAAAAGGGATAAATAAATGATCATGCTGCCCGAGCTGGAATGTATCGCAGCAGACAGCACGAAACCAAACAGCAAAAAGAGGATCATGGGTTTGCCGTTGAGAAGCTTGAAATCGATATGTTCGGAAAAGACCGCAAACCCATCCTTCATATAGGCAAGTCCCAGAAACATAAATCCAAACCCCATGACTGCGGTAAAAAAACGCATCATAGATCTCCTCCTGAAAAATATCAGACCGACGCCACCCAACGCCAGTATGGGAAGTACGATCGCCTGGATGTTAAATTTGAAACCGAGCAGGGATACCAGCCAGCCCGTGAAGGTGGTCCCCAGGTTGGCCCCCAGGATGATCCCGATCCCGTTTTTCAGACCCAGGATCCCGGCTCCTGTAAACGACATGACCAACAGGGTGACCAGGGTGCTGCTTTGCAATATGGCCGTGATGAACGCTCCGCTCAGCAAAGCCTTCAGGGGATGATGGGTATGTTTTCTGAGAAAGGATTTTACACTGCCTCCGATGAGATGGCTGAGGGATTCTTCCATGAGGCCCATGCCAAAAAGGAAAAGTCCCAGACCGGCCAGCAGCGGCCACAATTGTATGAGTGAGGGATTCATCTCAGCATTGGCTTGGGACTGATCAGCAATTTATATGGGAATGGACCAGGCATAAAAAGGGCAATCAAGTCAAAGGGTCTCAAAGATTTTTTTTCCAAAACGGTCCCGAATGGCGCGGTCCAGGGATTCCCTGTGGTCGGGATGGGCAATATCCCTCAGGGCCTGTGCACGCTGTTCCAGGTTCTTCCCGTAGAGCTCTGCGATTCCATATTCCGTTACGATGTAATGAACGTGGGCGCGCGTGGACACGATACCGCCTCCTTCCTTGATGAAAGGCACGATCTTGGATTCTCCTTTGCCGGTCAGCGAGGACATCGCAATGATGGGCTTGCCCCCTTCCGACATGGCGGCTCCGCGCATGAAGTCCATCTGGCCGCCCACTCCTGAAAACTGGTAGGTGCCGATCGAGTCTGCACATACCTGTCCCGTGATGTCCACCTCGATGGCGCCATTGATGGCAGCGACCTTTGGATTTTTACTGATTACGTAGGCGTCGTTGACGTAGTCGGATTCCAGAAAGGCGAACAGGGGATTGTCATCCACAAAATCGTACAGCATCCTGCTCCCCACCGCAAAGGTGGATATGACCTTCCTGCGGTGTTTTTTCTTGTATTTGTTGGTGATGACGCCCTTCTTAAGCAGGTTTACGACGCCGTCCGAGAACATTTCCGTGTGGACCCCGAGATCCTTGTGGTGGTCGAGCTGACTCATCACCGCATCGGGTATGCTTCCAATGCCCATCTGGATGGTAGCCCCGTCTTCGATGAGCGAGGCACAATGCTTGCCTATGTTTCTTTCCACCTCGGTGATCTCCTTGGAATAGATGACCTCCGGCAGCTCATCCCCGCTTTCTACCCATCTGTTTATTTCACTCGTGTGGAGAAAGCCGTCCCCGTGGGTTCTTGGCATCAAGGGGTTCACCTGGGCGATGACCAGTCTGGCTGATTTTACGGCAGCAAGGCTGATGTCGACGGACACACCGAGCGAACAGTATCCCTGGTGGTCGGGCGGCGACACATGGATCAGCGCCACGTCTATGGGTAGTATCTTTTTTTGGAAAAGCTTGGGGATTTCACTCAGGAACACGGGGATGTAACTGCCCATCCCATGGTTGACGCACTCCCGGATATTGGCGGATACAAAGACCGAATTGAAGTAGAAAATGCCTTCGTATTCGGGTTTGGCCAGGCACATTTCGCCCAGAGTAGTCAGCGATACGATTTCCACATTGCTGAGCTCACCGGACCGTCTTTCCAGCGCTTTGAGCAGAGTTTGAGGCGTGGCCGCGCTTCCCTGTACGAAAACCCTGTCTCCGGACTTTATGGCCTGCACTGCCTCGTCTGCAGTGATGAAGTTTGGTAGGTTTATTTTCATGTTCTCGCGCAAAAATAGAAAAAATGGCAGAACCGCCTGCAAGGGACAGAGGCCGGGGAAAGCCTTGCCGGGCAAGCTCTTCGAAACCCAAAGAATACTATGCTGTTATGTAAGGATGTTTTTATCGTGCAACTTATGACAGAAAGGGCTCTCATCATCTTCATCCGCAATCCGGAATGGGGAAAAGTAAAGACGCGGATCGCAGCCGAGGCAGGTGAGGACCTGGCTTTGGACATCTACCAAAAACTGCTCGGGATCACCCGGGATATTTCGCTCGGGGTGGATTGCGTGCGCTACCTGTACGCCACGGATGCTCTGGCTGACGATCGTTGGCCTGCCGGAGAATTCGTTAAGAAAATTCAGGATGAAGGGGATCTGGGAAACAGGATGCGTTCCGCCTTTTGTGAAGTGCTGACCGAAGCCGGAAAGGCCGTGATCATGGGCAGCGATTGTCCCTGGCTGACAGCCGGGACACTGGAAGATGCTTTTGATCGACTCGACGAATATGATCTGGTCATCGGTCCCGCCAGGGATGGAGGCTATTATCTGCTTGGGATGAAGGCATTGCATGAATCCCTGTTTGAAGGGATCTCCTGGAGCAGTGAAAAGGTCCTGGAGGAAACGCTGATGGCTGCAGAAAAATCAGGATTGAGCTGTTTTCAGTTGGAGATGCTCAGCGATGTGGACCATCTGCAGGATTGGCAGGAGTACGAGCAGAGTTTATTCAGGGACGGGGACAGATCCTGATAGGCCTGTTGGTAAAATTATCCGGGGTATTAAGGTTGGATTTTCTGTATTCAGCCGCTGATCGAGATGACAGGCTTGTGCGTGATTTTAATCCTGAGCGTATTTGCGATAAAACACATTTGATTGGCTCTCTCGTGAAGAGCCTCAGCCAGTGCCGTGTCCGCACCAGCCCGCACCGTGACCCTGGGATTCAGAACGATCTGTTCAAAATATCCGGCACCGTTCTCCTGGATCAAAAGACTTGCCGTGGGATGATCTGTATAGCTTTCCACCACAATGCCCTCATCCGCGCAAAGGTGTAAATACCAGAGCATGTGACAGGAGGATGCTGCCATCAGCAGGAGTTCCTCGGGGTTGTAAAGTCTTGCATCTCCCCGGAAATGCGGATCCGAAGAAAGGCATAAATCCTGCTTGCCTTCACTGCGGATGGTGTAAGTCCGGTCGTAGGCGGTGTAGTGTTGCGTACCCAAACCCTTGTTGCCGGTCCATTCGAGCTCCAGGGAATAGGGAAGTGAACGCATGGGCTTAGATTTTGATGAATTTTGCCAGGTGAATTTTTCCATTTGCATCCAGACTCTTCAGCACATAGAAGCCCGGTTTCAGTGTGGTGAGGTCCAGTTGTAAGGGATCCGTTGTCCTGTACACGGACTGCCCCTGAAGATCATAGATTTCTGAGTAGCGGAGTGCATTGTCAGTCCTTAGATAAAGCGTATTCTGACAGGGATTGGGGTAAATGAAAAATTCGTCGGAGCCTGATTCATCGCTTGAGGAGCTGATGCAATCGTTGGCTGCGCCGGGAGTTGCCCTGCTTTGTACCATAAATGGACCCAGTGCATCGGGACATCTTCCCACAGACCGGTCGTTGCCCGGCGTGCTGTAGGATGACTCCTGGTCGATGGCACCTTTAAAGGCAAGAACGACCTGGCCGTTGGTGCCAGAAAGGGAGAAATTGGTGTGGGGATCCAGGTAAACGGCATTTTCCCCGTCCGCCCAGATGATCTTATATTCTCCGGGGACCATCAGAAGGTTCTTGGGGAAGTTCCACTTGGAAGGTTTCGATTTGTCATCCGAGAGGGAAAAATCATCCAGGAAAATGGTCTTGTTGGACCGGTTGTAGATCTCGATCCAGTCCTTTTTGCTGCCTTTTTCATTGCTGATGCCCGCATTGTTGGTAGGCATGTATTCATTCAGCGCCAGGTCGCCGGCTTCGGCAGGTTCTGCCTGTATGGTCAGAGAAAGGAATTCGTGTTCGGCTCGTTCCGGCAGAAAGGCCCCGGTATTGTTGTTTTCGGCGTATAGGTAATATTGTACCTCGGGACCGCTGATCGTAAAACCGGCGCCAAAGACCTGGTCTCCTGCAGCGCCATCGTTGTGCATTCCGTCGTCGTACATTTCCACGCGGTTGAATTTGTCGCTCCGCTTGTTTCGATATCCTAAATAAACGCGGTTGGCCTGGGTTACCCGGGCACTTACATCGGCCTTGCTCCCGATCTTCAGATCAGATCGCACCTCCGGTGTGCTGATGACCGGAGCCGCGGCAGACAATACGTTTCTCAAATAGGAGGCACGTCCATCCATGAGCGGAAAAATGCCGGGAGAG
>CAYXKO010000140.1:0-6389 GCA_964465435.1 uncultured Saprospiraceae bacterium
CCGAACAGGAAGGCGAGCAACCCGAGGCCGACGATCAGGATCGTGTCCCAGGTCAGAAACTTGTCGGCGGCCATCGTGGAGCCGATGGCCACGGTCAGGGTAATGATGATGATGTTCATCAGACTCAGCACTGCCTTGGTCTGATTTTCGTCCATGTAGAGCAATGAGAACGAAGTCACCAGAAAAAAGAGGGTCAATCCCAGAATCACTCTGTTTTTGATGATGTCGATCAGAAAGTACTTGATTAGTTTGATCATTTCCGTGACTTCAGGATTGGTTGAGAATATGGGCAATGGCTTTGCTCAGGCGGGATTCTCCGGATTTTTCGCGGAGCTCCTGAAAACTGGCATCAAACCTCACCTTCCCGTCCTGAAGGTAGTTGATGCGGGTGGCGAAATCTTCCAGGTCGCTTAATATATGGGACGTAATGATCAGGAGGCTTTCCGATTTATCCGTCCTCTGTATCTTTCCCTTTAGTATTTCCACCGCTACAGGATCCAATCCCGCTGTGGGTTCATCCATGATCAGCACCTTGGGTTTAAAAAGAAAGGCAAGGGCAGAATTGACCTTTTGCCTGGTCCCTCCGGACAAGCTCCTGAGGGTTTTGTCCCTGATCTGTTCTATTCTGAATTCCTCATACAACTCCAGGTCCAGTTCGGATGGTCTTTTGTTGCGCACATCGGTCAGGATGTCGAGCATTTCCCCTACGCGAAGCTGATCGGGAAAGCGACTGATCTGCGACATGTAACCGATGTCTTCCCTGTATTCGTAGGAGTTCAATATGCTGCGTCCCAGGTACCGGATGTCCCCGGAGCTGGGGAACACAAGACCCAATATGCATTTGATCAGGGTGGTCTTTCCGGAACCGTTGGGGCCTATGAGGGCCACTACTTCTCCGCGGTTCCAGTTAAGATCCACTCCATCCAGGGCATGGAGGGTTCCATATTTTTTGCTGAGTGATTGTATCTGGATCATAGCTTGTAGGGTGTGAGTACCGGGGTTAAGTCCTGCAGGTCGACCGGAGTAAGGACCGGGATGGCTTTTTCCACTTCGTCCAGAATGACGGTCAGCACGCTTCTCAGCAAAATGAGGAAGGCTGAATTCTGCTCGACCAGGACTGAATACAGGCTGACCGGATTATAGGGGATGTCGCCGTAATGATCCTTGTTGAGATCATAGCCCTTATACCGGTCCCAATAGTTGGAGTTGAATTTATTAAGCACCAGGGTGCCGTTGCAGGCCACGTCAAAGGTATTTCCCAGGAAATTGTTGTAGCCGATCTGGTTGTCGGTGCAACTGGCCTGCACGCGGAGCGCCCACCCGTTCTCCTGAAAAAGGTTTGAATCGATCTCGCAACGGTTGGAACCTTCCATGAAAACGCCGGCGGAATTTCTGATGAATTTGTTGTGGACAATGCGGCTGTCCGTGATGTCTTTCAGAAGAATACCAAAAGAGGAGGGCCCCCAGTTGTCCAGAAACTCGTTATGGGTCATGTCCACGTGATGGGAGTACATGACGGCCACACCTGCGCCATTTTTGTAAAAATGGTTGTTGTGGTAGCTGTTCTCATGACTGAACATAAAGTGGAGTCCATACCGGATATTTTGGGTGCTTCTGTTTTGTACAATATAGGAATTGGTCACAAACTCAAAATAAATTCCATCGCGGTGACCGCTGCTCTGATTGTTGATAACTTCCATGTGGTCGCACTTCCAGAAGTGAATGGCGTTGCCGGTATTTTGCTCCTGATCCGGAGTGCCCTCCACCTTACAGTTCCAAATTTTGCCGTAGGAACTGTTTGAGACGTGGATTCCGAAGTATGAATTGCGGATGGTACATGCTTCGATTTTGAAATACCTGGATCCCACAAACTTGATCGAGGCAAAGTCATTCATGGCAGAATAACCGCTGTTGATAAAAGTGATTCCCACAATGCTTACATCATCCGCACCGATGGTGAGTATTTCGTATTTCTTTTCACCGTCAAGGACGGGATTGCCTTTGCCCATGAGCGTAAGACTTTTGTCGAGCACGATATTTCCTTCCCGATACAGACCGGCTTCCACCCAGATTGTGTCTCCGCAACGGGCAGATTGAATGGCCTTGGTAAGGGTGGTGATGCTGTGATCAGGCCCAACCTGGATGCTTCCGGCCCGGAGCAGTTGAGATGCTGCCAGAAACAGCAGGCCTGTCAAAAATCTGATATTAATTGTTTCCAATCAGATCGTAAATTTCATTCCAGGAATAGATGCGCATGCTGCTGTCCTGCAGGGTAAGGGGAATTTCATCTTTATTGCTGAAAGAAGCGATGTTAAAATTCATGGGGCTTTTGATCTTTTCTCCCATGGCATACACGGCCTGGCCGGCCTCCAGTAATTCCTGATCTGTGCCGTATTTTATGGTCAGGATGTGTGCCAGCCCAGAGCGATCGAGTTGTCCGGATTTCATCATTTGGATCATGCATCCCAGGTCATCGAATTTGTAGATCCTTCCTTTTTTGGTCACGATTTCGGCTGCGTATCCTTTTTCCATGATGGTCATTTTGCAGGCATAGCACAGATCGGTACCATATCTCATGGGTTCCGGGGTCACGTTACACGACATCAAAAGAACGAAAAGGAAAAGAGAAATCCGGGTCATGATGCTGATTTTTTAAGTTTCCAGATGTGATAAAAATATATCCCAAAAAATACCGACACCACCACGATCAATATCCAGGCACCGATATCCGGCATGGAATAGGAATCAAAGTTAAGCAATCTTTTGTGACCGATGACCGGGGGTTGATAAGACATGCCGGGTACCTTGATGGCGGCATCTTCTGCCAGGTTGTGTCCATATTCGTACCCCCACCTGTAAAAGTCATACAAGGTGAAAATGCCACCAAAGATACTCAGTACGATATACCAGAAAAGTCCCCGCAGGTATCCGAAATAGGCTACGCCCAATCCCAGCAAAATATATCCGATCAGCACATATTTGATGATCACAAATTCGGGAAACATCTCGACGCTGATATGGCGCATGCCGATGTAGTGGTTGAGCCCGTTGATGATCTCAATGTCCCCTTTTAGGTCATTGTGCCAGATCTTCATCACGAGTCCTTCCGGGTATTGGGGTGCAAAGAGATCGATCCGCCAGATGGGAACAAACAGGATGGCGGTGAGGCAAAGAGAAAGGGCTGCGATGAGCCATCTGAAACGAGGATTCATTACCGTCATAATTGGGTAACTTTGAAATGTAAAGAAATGAAAATGGGCAGTTTGGATGTTTCAGGCAGCCCTTTGGAATTTATTTATTTGGCAGGAGGCAACAATACCCCGTCCACGATATAGATCATGCCGTTGGAGGCCGGGACAGTGGCAATGACGTTGATGTTGTCATTGATCATCATTTTGTCACCCTGCATCTTGATGGTCACGTTGTCGCCGTTCGCCATTCCGATCTTCTGACCGTCTGACAGGTACTCCTGTTTGTAAACGCCAACTGCGACATGGTACTCCAGTATATTGCGCAGGTCATTTTTTTGTTCCGGCTTGACCAGATTCTCCACGGTGCCTGCCGGTAATTTGCCAAAGGCATCGTTGGTGGGGGCAAAAACTGTAAAGGGTCCTGCGTTGGAAATATCATCCACGTACTCCGCTGCCTGAAGGGCAGTGACCAGGGTGGTGTGATCCGGAGAACCCACCGCTATTTTCACAATGTCCTTTTGGGAAACATCGTCCTGCACAGACTCCTGCCCCCCTTTTTGGGGAGTTTCGGCCTGTTCGGCTGCCTGTTGTTGGGTAGCAGGATTGCCGCATGCGTAGGTGATGAGGACGACAAGAAAAAGCATCCAAATATGTTTCATAATTCTGATGTTTTTGTTTGAATGAATTGAAAAAACCGGGAGCGGGCGGCACGGGAATATGGAACAGGCACATCCGCCCCGGAGCAACTTAGTTATGTTGTATTATTGAACCGGAGCTGCTTTTTTGGCCCCGGTGGAAAAGCTCAAAGGCACATTGGCTCCTGCAGGACTTACGCGGACGTATCCCTGCATTTCCTGGTGGAGGGCAGAACAGAAGTCGGTGCAATACATGGGAAATACGCCCACCCTGTCGGGTTTCCACATCAGGGTCTGGGTCTCGCCAGGCATGATCAGAAGCTCAGCATTGTTGGCGCCTTTTACAGCAAATCCGTGAGGCACGTCCCAATCCTGTTCAAGGTTGGTCACATGGAAATACACCACGTCGCCCATTTTGATTCCTTCGATGTTGTCCGGAACAAAGTGAGATCTGATGGAAGTCATATACACATGGACTTCGTTTCCTTTGCGCTCGACCTTTGCATTCTTTTCACCCAGGGCTGCATACGGATGCTTGTTTTCCTCCAGCTTGTAAATTTTCAGACTGTTGGGTTTTACCAATTCTGCCGGAATGGCTTCTGCGTAGTGAGGTTCTCCGATGGTCGGAAAATCGAGAAGGAGTTTCATTTTGTCGCCATCGATGGAATATAACTGCGCACTTTGCGTGAGCTCAGGTCCTGTAGGCAGGTATCTGTCCTTGGTGATCTTGTTGTAGGCAATGACGTATTTGCCCCAAGGCTTTTTGGTGGGTCCGCCGGGTACGCAGAGGTGTCCTATGGAATAGTAGGTTGGCACTCGGTCGAGTACGGTCAGATCGCTGATCCTCCATTTTACGATCTCGGAGGAGACAAAGAAGGAGGTGTAGGCATTGCCCTTGTCGTCAAATTCTGTATGCAGAGGGCCCAGTCCGGGCTTCTGTACTTCGCCATGCAGAACGGCATCGTATTTCAATACAGGAATGCCTTCAAACTCGCCGTCAAAGGTTTTTTGTTCAATGGCCGCCTGGATCTTTGAAAATGAGAATACGGGGATCACAGCAGCCAGCTTGCCGCTGCCAACGATGTACTCACCGCTGGGGTCCGTGTCACAACCATGCGGGGACTTGGGGCAGGGCATGAAATACACCATGTCCGGAAGTTCCTTTGGATCAAGCACCAGCACTTCAGTCTTGATTTCACTGGTCGCCATGTGCTTTTCCTCATCGTATACGTTGTGTGCATACCGGACGGTCTTTTTCGTTCCTTTTCCGGCTTTGACGTATTCTTCGGCCTTTTTCCAGTTGACAGCCATGATGAAGTCCTTATCCTTTTGGGATGCGTTGACTTCAAGAAGCGTGTTTGCCTGCTCCGAGTTGTAGCAGGAGAAGAAGAACCAGCCATGTGATTTTCCTTTGCCGGCCCTGGCCAGGTCAAAGTTTACGCCCGGAAGCATCAGTTGAAAGGCAATGTTCATACGGCCGGAGCCTGGATCCACGGATATGAAGCTGACCGTGCCGCGGAAATTTTCCTTGTAAGACTCGATGGGCACGTCCACCTTTTCGCCCATGGGTACGCTGAACCTGGTACCTGCCACCACGTATTCCGTGTTTTCGGTGATGAAGGGCGAGGAGTGGTTACCTCCGCTGTTGGGGATCTCGATGATCTCAGCGGTGCGGAAGGTCTTCAGGTCGATGCGTGCGATCCTGGGTGTGTTGTTGGCATTGCCGAAGGCCCATCTGCCATCGTGTATGCCATCCTTTGTCGACAGGGCAGGGTGGTGAAGGTCATCCCAGGGAACAAAGCCATGGGAAGTGTTTAACATTGGTTTGGATTCCTCCGAATATCCGTATCCTTTTTCAGGGTCTACAGAAAATACCGGGATCACGCGAAACAATCGTCCGGAGGGAAGGCCATATACAGACAACTGACCGGAGAATCCACCGGAAACGAAGTTGTAGAATTCGTCGTATTGTCCGGGCGGAACATAAGCTTTTACCGCAGCGTCGCCCTGAACCGCTGTTTGCATGCCTTTAGGCTTGCATCCCATTGCCGCGAAAACCCCAATCAGGATGATGGCAACAGTCGATTTTAAAATGATTGATTTCATGTTGGCTTGTTTTATGAATTAATTGCTATTGTTGATGCCGATTATTGTTCGCCGTCGTTCTTTCTCATGAACTCCAATACCTGACGGGCTTCCTCCGTACTGATGTTTTGGTTTGGCATTCGCACGAGACATTGCTCCAGCAGTTTCTGGGCTTCCTCGTCTTTTTCCAGCATCACGTCCACGTTCGTGATCATGTTGATGATCCAGGCCGGTTTCCTTTTTTTGGTGAGGCCCGCCCAACCCGGTCCTACGAGTCTTTCCTCTGTCAGTTTGTGACAGGCCAGGCATTTCAGGTCGTAAATGTTTTGTCCTCCTTTTACCCATTCCGGGTTCAAGGGATTGGCAAGCGTAATATCCTTGTCTTCGACCAGGGTGCCATGTACTTCAGGCTGGTTTTCAACAAGTTTGGAAATGTCTACAGGCGGCAGGTCCTTTTTTACTCCGCCACTGCAAGAGA
>CAYXKO010000141.1:0-6388 GCA_964465435.1 uncultured Saprospiraceae bacterium
TATTTCTACTTCCATATTGATAAAATGCTTCATGTTATATATGATCTGATTGGGATTGGTGATCGTAAACACATTTGTGAACTTCTCTATGTCACCAGCCTTAAAGGTATCCTGACCATTGATGGTAATGTATATCTTCTCCTCGGTGAGGTCATCGTCCTGTTTTGCCGGCTTCAACCTTACCTGCTTGAGGTTCAGAATAATCTCAACGACATCTTCAATCACTCCTTTGATGGTAGAAAATTCATGCTCCACACCGGCTATTCTCACCAATGTGATGGCATATCCTTCCAAAGAAGATAAAAGAACCCTTCTCAGAGAGTTACCGAGGGTTTGTCCGAATCCTGGTTCAAGTGGTTTGAACTCAAAAGATCCTTCGTAATCAGTAGCTTTCTGAAGGATTATTTTTTCAGGCTTTTGAAAATTTAAAATACTCATATCCCCGGAATGATTGCGATTAAAAAATAAATGTGGATTACTTGGAGTACAATTCGACTATGAGCTGCTCATTGATCGTTTCAGGCACCTGATCCCTGGAGGGATACTGCAAAAACTTGCCTTCCATCTTATCAGAGTTCCACTCCAACCAAGGAAATTTGCGGACATCAGATTTTTGTGCTACCTGATGCGAAATAAATTCCAGCCCCTGAGAATTGCCCTTGACAGAAACAACATCACCTGGCTTCAGTCTGTGGGAGGGAATATTGACAATCCTTCCGTTTACAGTGATGTGCCTGTGTGAAACCAGCTGACGAGCTCCTTTCCTGGTTGCTGAGATTCCCAGTCTGAAAACGGTATTGTCCAGACGAGCCTCCAGAAACTGGAAAAGAACCTCACCGGTTACACCAGACTTTCTGTGGGCATCGTGGAAAATATTTCTGAACTGGCGCTCCAAAACACCATAGGTAAATTTTGCCTTCTGCTTTTCGATCAGCTGCAAAGCATAATCTGACTTTTGCTTTCTCCTCCTGGATGGGCCATGTTGGCCCGGAGGGTATTTTTTCTTTTCGAAGTACTTATCGTATCCAGTAAGAGATTGTCCTACTGCACGAGATTTCTTTGTAACTGGTCCTGTATATCTTGCCATAAATCTTAATCAATACTGTATGGATGTTGAAAAATCAAATTCTTCTTTGCTTGGGAGGACGACATCCGTTGTGAGGGATCGGAGTGATATCGGTGATTTTCAAAACCTTGATACCGGCACCATCCACTGCCCTGATAGCGGCTTCGCGTCCTGCACCCGGTCCTTTTACAAAGACCTCGGCACTTCTCATACCTGCCTCGTAAGCAACCCCGGCAGCATCATTGGCCGACATTTGCGCTGCATACGGAGTATTCTTTTTGGAACCCCTGAATCCAGCCTTTCCTGCACTACCCCAACTGATCACTTCTCCTGCACGGTTACAAACGGAGACTATAATATTATTGAAAGTCGCCTGAATAAAGACCAATCCGTCTGAATCGACCTTGACTTTCCTCTTCTTTGCTTTTTTACCCTTTGCCATGTATGACTATTTAACAAAAATGAATGTAGTGATTACTTGGTAGCCTTCTTCTTGTTGGCCACGGTCTTTCTCTTACCCTTTCTGGTCCTGGCATTCGTTTTTGTACGCTGTCCCCTGACAGGAAGCCCCTTACGATGCCTGATTCCTCTAAAGCAGGCAATATCCATCAGCCTCTTGATGCTGAGCTGAACTTCTGAACGAAGTTCTCCCTCCACTTTAATTTCATCCTGAATGAGTTTCGCGATAGCCTGAACCTGATCATTGGTCCATTCATTGACGCGAATGCTCTCATCGATGTTGAGCTTGTTGAGGATATTTCCCGCAGTCGTGCGGCCAATACCATATATGTATGTCAAACCAATGACACCTCTTTTGTTTCTGGGAAGATCTATACCTGCAATACGAGCCATAATAGTAGATGATTAACCTTGACGCTGTTTGAATTTCGGATTTTTCTTGTTGATAATGTAGAGTTTCCCCTTCCTCCTGACAAATTTGCAGTCGGCTGTTCTTTTCTTGATTGATGCACGAACCTTCATGATTCAGTTATTATTTATATCTGTAAGTTATCCTCCCCCGGGATAAATCGTAGGGACTCATTTCTACCGAAACCTTGTCTCCTGGCAAAATCCGGATGTAATTCATCCTCATTTTCCCTGAGATTGTGGCTATTATAAGATGATCATTTTGTAATCTGACCCTAAACATGGCATTCGAGAGGGCCTCTTCGATTATGCCATCTTGTTGAATCAGGTTCTTTTTTGACATCTTTTAAAATTCGGAGTGCAAATATCTGACTATTTGACGAATTATAATATAATTTCGCTATTATTTTTTACAGCGTTTTTAATTATTTCATGATCTGACAAAATATCAGGACCATATTTTCTAACCGCTATGGTATGTTCAAAATGAGCTGAGGCTTTAAGGTCAGAAGAAACCACCGTCCAGCCATCCTTCATTTGTTTTACATTGCGGGAACCCAGGTTGACCATAGGCTCAATGGCTATCGTAAGCCCTTCCTTGATTACTGGCCCTTTGCCCCGCTGACCATAATTGGGGACTTCTGGTGGCTCGTGCAGTTTTCTGCCTATGCCATGACCGACCAATTCCCTTACCACCCCATAAGGATGCTTGCGTTCTGCAAACTCCTGAATTGCAGCACTTATGTCTCCAATCCGATTGCCCGGTACGGCCTCCCTGATACCCACATACAAGGACTCTTCGGTGGCCTTAACCAGAGAAACTATTTCCTCAGGCACATGCCCCAACATAAAAGTATAGGCCGAGTCCCCGTAGAAATGATTCATCAGGACACCACAATCGACAGAAATAATATCACCTGATTTAAATGGTTTGCCAGTCGGAATTCCATGAACGACCGCCTCATTGGGGGATATACAAAGGGTACCGGGAAAACCCTGATGGCCTTTAAAGGCAGGTATGCCTCCATGATCCCTGATATACTCCTCTGCTATTTTATCCAGTTCAAGTCCTGTTACGCCTTCCCTGATTACTTTCGCAACTTCGGCCAAAGCCTCACAAACCAGCAAACTACTCTGCCTGATCAGCTCGATCTCATCATCGTGCTTCAGATAGATCATGAACGGAAATAATTCATTATCCCATCATCGCAGGCCCCATGCCTGTGGAGCTTCTGCCTTCAATACGACCGGATTTTACCAGTCCATCGTATTTCCTCATCAATAAATAAGACTCAATCTGGGCAAGTGTATCGAGTACGACGCCAACCAGAATCAATATAGAAGAGCCTCCAAAAAACCTGGCAAAAGAGCTGTTTACTCCAAAAAGTACAGCTATCGCCGGTAAAATGGTGAGGATTCCCAGGAATATAGATCCGGGAAGGGTTATCCTGGTCGTTGTGGTATCAATAAATTCCTCTGTATCGGGTCCGGGTTTAATGCCAGGAATAAAGGCATTGTTCCTTTTCAGATACTCAGCGTAATTCTGAGGGTTTACGATCAAGGCAGTGTAGATGTAGGTAAAGCCTACAACCAGCAAAAATGTGATCAGGTTGTTCCAGAAACCATATGGATCCGTCAAGGTCCTTAAAAGACCGGAACTGCCCAGGGAAGGATCGCCTGTAACATATTGTGCCGCCGTAAGGGGAAGAAACATGATGGCCTGGGCAAAGATGATCGGCATTACACCGGCCGCATTCACCTTAAGCGGTATATAATCCCTGTCTGTCTGAACGGGCATAGCGCCTGTACCCCTTCCAACCATTCTTTTGGCAAACTGGATGGGTATTTTACGCACACCCTGGACTACCAGAATGGAAGCTATGATCGTAAGGAACAAAATGACCAATTCAAAAATGAATATGATCAATCCATTATTGGCAAGCTGTGACTGTATCTCGAAGCTGAATGCACCGGGCAATGCTGCCACGATACCGATCATGATGATCATGGATACGCCGTTTCCGATACCCTTATCAGTGATTCGCTCACCAAGCCACATACAGAAGATCGTACCGGTGGCCAGAATGATACTGTTTGAAAACCAGAATACAAATGGAGTAACGCTGGGGTCAACCGCACCGAGGGACTGAATGTAGGTGAGATATCCTCCTCCCTGAACCAGGGTAATAAAAACCGTAAAAATCCTGGTAATCTGGTTCAACTTCCTTCTTCCGGACTCTCCTTCTTTTTGCTGCAACCTCTGGAAATAGGGAACGGCAAAACCCAGGAGCTGTACAATGATGGAGGATGTGATATAGGGCATGATACCCAGGGCAAATATGGAGGCCTGGTTAAAGGCTCCTCCTGTATAGGTATTGATCAACCCGAACAAGCTGTTGCTGCTATCACTGGCAGCACTCTTTAAAACACTGGGGACCACCCCCGGGAGTACAATAAACGAACCCAGCCTGAAAATGGCCAGCAGGGAGACCGTAAAGATGATCTTATCCCTGAGTTCTTTAATACTCCATATATTCTTTAAAGTCTCAATGAATTTTTTCATGCTTGGAGTTAAATAAGTTCAACAGAACCACCAGCCGCCTGGATCTTCTCCGTGGCCGTACCGGAACATGCGTGCACTCTGAGGTTCAATCCTGAAATGGCATCCCCTCTACCCAGAATCTTGATTCTTTCAGAAGACTTACAGAGACCAAGCTTGTGCAGTTCTTCGGGATTAAAAGCAGTCAAACCAAATTTTGCAGAAAGATCAGCCAACTGATCCAGGTTAAATACCTGATACTCAATCCTGTTTATGTTTTTGAAGCCGGTCTTTGGCAATCTCCGGTGGGAAGGAGTCTGTCCTCCCTCGAAGCCTCTCTTTCTTTTGGCTCCTGATCTGGATTTCAATCCTTTGTGACCTTTGGTGGAAGTACCTCCGTGACCTGATCCTTCTCCGCGGGCTATCCTTTTCTCTTTATGTACGGCACCTTTTGCCGGTTTCAAATTGTGTAATTCCATTATCAGATCTTTTCAACTGTGACCAAATGTTTCACTTTTTCTACCATGCCCATGATGGCTGGAGTTGCATTCAGCTCCGCAACATCATTAAGATTTTTAAGACCTAATGCCTGAATGGTATCTTTTTGTCTTTTATTGGCTTTGATGACGCTTCTGGTCTGAGTGATGCGAACTTTTGACATAACTTAATTATATTAAACTCCTTCAAATACTTTATTCACTTCAATCTTACGAGCTTTTGCGACGTCGTAAGGACTTCTGATGCGGGTGAGTGCATCGATAGTGGCCTTGACCACATTGTGGGGATTGGAAGAACCATTTGATTTTGCCAATACATTGTGTACCCCTGCGATCTCCAGAACAGCCCTCATGGCACCCCCTGCGATTACGCCGGTACCATCGGATGCTGGCTTGATAAACACCTTTCCAGCCCCAAACTTACCATGCTGATCATGGGGAATGGTTCCTTTGTGGATGTGAACCTTTACGAGGTTTTTCTTGGCGTCGTCAACGGCCTTTGAAATAGCATCGGAGACTTCACGGGCTTTGCCCAGGCCATGACCTACTACGCCATGACCATCACCGACAACCACGAGAGCGGAAAAACTAAATGTTCTACCCCCTTTGGTCACTTTAGCTACACGGTTCAGAGCGACCAGTTTATCCTTGAGTTCTGATTCGCCTGCCTTTACTCTAACTATACTTGCTTTTGCCATAATTCAAACTTAATGATACTTAGAAATTCAATCCACCCTCTCTTGCACCTTCAGCCAAAGCCTTGACGCGGCCATGATAGATATAACCATTCCTGTCAAAGACCACATTGCTGATCTGTACACCAGCAGCCTTCTGGGCAATGATCTTACCTACTTCACGGGCCTGATCTGATTTTGTCGAACTCAAACCCTTGGATGAAGCCGAGCAAATGGTTTTACCTGCCTCGTCATCAATGAGCTGGCAGTAAATACTGGTATTGCTCTTGAAAACAGTTAACCTGGGCTTATCAGCAGTGCCGGACAGCTTCTTTCTGATCCGGTATTTGATACTCTGTCTTTTTTCGATTCTGGTCTTCATGTTCCTGAAATATTTTGACTTACTTACCGGCGGATTTTCCAGCTTTCCTTCTCAGAACTTCACCGGCAAATTTGATACCCTTGCCTTTGAAAGGTTCAGGCTTCTTAAATGATCTAATTTTAGCACAAACCTGTCCAAGCAGTTGCTTGTCAGAACCTTTGAGGATGATCTTGGGGTTTTGACCCTTTTCAGTGACGGTCTCGACCTTGATCTCATCCGGTAAATAGAACATAATCGGGTGGGAATAACCTACGGATATTTCCAGCAGGTTTCCCGTATTGCTGACGCGGTAACCCACACCCACAAGTTCCATTTCCTTGGTAAAGCCATCGGATACACCTACCACCAAATTGCTCAGAAGAG
>CAYXKO010000142.1:0-6382 GCA_964465435.1 uncultured Saprospiraceae bacterium
ATGCCGGGATCCAGGGAAGGAATCACAGCAGAGACCGGGTAAAAACCCAGGGTCGTCCAAAGGTACCAGGCAGACATTTGGCCGCAGTCTTCGTTTCCACTCAGGCCATCTGGAGCATTTGCGTACAATTTGGAAGCAATCTCGGAGACATATTTGCGGGTCTTATCCGGCCGGCCGGCATAATTGTACAGATAGGCCACGTGGTGACTGGGCTCGTTGCCGTGGGCATATTGCCCAATCAGCCCGGTGATGTCCGACTGGGATCGTCCTGTCAAAAGGCTCTCGGACTGAAAAAGCCCATCCAGTTTTTTTTCCAGGATCTTTCGGGGGTCTTCCGCACTGCCGTAGCGAAAACATTCCATCATGCCGGGGACGTCGTGGTGAGCTCCAAAAAGGTACTGCCAGGCATTGGCTTCCGTATAGTGGAAATTCACTTCGCGGGGATCGAAAGGCTCGACGAACTTATGGTTGAGCTTTGCCTGAAAAAAACCTGATTCGGGATTGTACAGGTTTTTAAAATACTGATCCGCATATCCCTTCCGTCCTGCCAAAAGATAATATCCAGCCCAATCCAGGCTGTTTTCAAGGGTCTTGCTGACCGATTCACTGCAGCCGTCAGAAGAAATAAATCCCGTTCTGAAGCCATCCATGCAGGAAAAATCCAGGGCAAGGGTCGCCTCAGCCGCCCTGGCCATCCTTTCCCGGTCGAGGGGATATTTTTCGTTTTGGTCGAGAAAGGCGTAGGACATGACGGGGATTGAATGATTGCCGATCATGCAGAAGGTTTCATTGGCACTCAGCTCCCACACCGGAAGACGGCCACATTCGTCAAATTGTCCCAGAAAACTTAAAATAAAATCCTGGTTGTAGTCGGGATAAACGAGTTGGTAGAAAGGATGAGCTGCGCGGTAGGTATCCCATAGAGAGAATACGGTATACCTGGGATGAGACGGATCTCCCTGATGAACCTTGCCATCCATTCCGCGGTAGCGGCCATCGACATCCTGGTACAGATTAGGTTGAATGCAAAGATGGTAGAGTGCCGTATAAAAGATCTGATACCGGTCTTTCGTCCACTTAATGTCCTTGATCTTTACGCGCGACAGGATGCTGTCCCAGGCTGTGGTGCAGGATTTTCTTGCCCGGTCAAATTCAAAGTCGATCCATTCTGCCTTCAGATTTTTTGCAGCACCCTGGGGATCCACAGCCGAGATGGCACACTGCACATTTAGTTTGCGTAGCTTTTTATCAAAAAAACAGATCAGTTGGGAGGAGTCTTTGCTTAGGAGGTATTTTTGGACCGGAGCAGAACAGCGGATGTCAAACCAGAGCTTTTGCTCGCGGGCCCAGGAAGACGAAAACCGGTGCCCCCTGATCTGATCTTTCCGGATCTCAGAAAAACCTCCCGACAGAAGTTTGTCGCGGTGCTTCAGGTCAATGACAATCCATTTTTCTGAGCTATTGGCAGGAAAGCGGTATTCGTGGATGCCAGTCCTGGCTGTGGCCGTTAGCCTGACGTCTATTTGATATCGGTCCAGGCGGCAGGTGTACAAACCTGCCGAGGCCTTTTCGCTCTTTTTGTCAAAACGGGATGAAATATTAGGCAGTTGGGAAAAACGATCTGGCAGGGAAAGACTGCCGGTACCCGGCATGATCAGGATGTCGCAGTAATCCGGTACGCCGGTTCCCGAAAGGTGTGTGTGGCTGAAACCATGGACGATGCTGTCGGTGTAATGGTATCCCGAGCAGCCGTCCCATCCTTCGATCCGCGTGTCCGGACTCAGCTGCACCATGCCAAAGGGCATGCAGGGACCCGGAAAGGTGTGCCCATGGCCCCCTGTGCCGATGAAGGGGTTCACGTAACTTGCATACTGGGCCTGAGCCGGCTTGCAAGGCCACAGGTTTAGGACGATCAAGGCAAGACAAAAACTAAATAATCTCATGCACGGTAGTATGGACCAAATATAAAGGGCCGGCCACACTTGGTCTCATTATTTTTGCCCCGTCATGGTTTCATACCTCCTTGTCCGTTTCTTTATCTGGATCTTTCGCCTCATGCCTTTTGGGGTACTGGAGCAGTTGTCGCGCTTATTGGCCTGGGCATTACAACACCTCATCGGATACCGAAGGGCTGTGATGGAGGACAATCTGAAAAGCTGTTTCCCCGATCAGGACCCGGCCCGTAGAAAGGAGACCATCAGGCTTGCATACCGGAATCTGGCCTCCGTACTGCTGGAGTCCATCAAAGGATTGAGCCTGACAGGGGATGAGATCCGGAAGCGGAACCGGATGCTGGATGCGGAGCTCGTGGACCGGTACCTGGATCAGGGAAAAAGCGTCATCTGCGTCTGCGGCCACTATGCAAACTGGGAGTGGAGTGTGTTGGGCATCGGTTACCGGTTTCCGGGCAAATCCATCGGCATTTACAAAAAGATCAACAATCCCCGCGTGGAGGCATACATCAAGAGCCTCAGGGCCCGATCCACCATGAAACTGCTCACCACCCACGAGACGCGTTTTATGACAGAGGACCTGCCCAAGGGACGGTTGATCCTCCTGATGTCCGATCAAAATCCCTCCAACAGCCGCGATGCCATATGGGTCAACTTTTTTGGCAGGGATACCGCCTGCCTGCATGGACTCGAAAAGTATGCCCGCCAATACGACCTCCCCGTGATCTACATGGATATGGAGCGACAGAAGCCGGCCTGGTACCAGCTTAGATTTTCATTGTTGTGCGAGCACCCTTCAAGCTTGCAAAAAGGGGAGCTTACGCAGATGTTCATGTCCCGGCTCGAGGAGACCATCCGCAGATATCCTCCCGACTGGCTTTGGTCGCACAAGAGGTGGAAGCACAAGAGGAAGAATTAAGGTATTTCACTTTTATCAGGAATGATTTTATTAGATGATCATGCCTGTAAAATAGGACCGGGATAAGTGAACCTGCACCAATCCTTTCAGCAGAAAAAAACCCGATCAAAAGCCTTTGAGCAAAAATAAAAGTCTCAATACTTCTTCTTCCTTTCCCAATAGTTTTGGGCATCGATCTCCTCACAGATGGAGAGATAGCTTTGGTAGCGCAACGGCGAGATCTTGCCTTCCTCAATGGCATTTTTGACAGCGCAGTCCGGTTCGTTGCGGTGGGTGCAGATGCTGCCAAAGCGACATTGTGGAGAAAGGGGAAAGAACTCCCTGAAATTATGTGCGACATCCATGATCTCCAGATTGTTGAAACCAAGGGTCTTGATGCCGGGCGTGTCGATCACATAGGTTTGGGCACCGATCTCAAACATCTCAGCGAAGGTGGTGGTGTGAGTACCTTTGCCACTGTATCCGCTGAGCTCTGAGGTGCGGAGCCCGATGCCCGGATGCACTGCGTTGAGCAGGCTGCTTTTGCCTGCTCCGGATTGGCCTGAAATAAGGGTGGTGCGTCCCGCAAGTATGTCCCGTAGCTCATCGATCCCATCTCCGCGGCTGGCGGATACCCTGAGTACGGTATATCCTATGTCGCTGTACAGTTTATTCACTCCTTCGTAGAGTTCGTTGTCCTCTTCATCCCAGAGATCGCATTTGTTCAGGGCGATCAGGGTAGGGATGTCCTGTGGCTCGGTGGTCAATAAAAAGCGGTCAATGAAACCCAGCTTGAGATCGGGTTCCCGTATGGTGGAGACCACCAGGGCCTGGTCCAGGTTGGCGGCTATGATGTGGACCTGGTGTTTTTGCCTGGGACTTTGCCTGGCTACAAAATTGCGTCGGGCTTGTACGGTGTTGATGATGCCCTGCTCCTCATTTTCCAGGGAGAAATCAACGAAATCCCCAACCGCAACCGGATTGGTCAGTTCCTTTTCCTGCAGTTTCATCTTGCCTGCAATCCTGCATTTGTACAGCTTGTGCCCGACGGGATCCAGGACGTCGTACCAGCTCCCGGTGGATCTTTTGACAAGGCCTTTCATGATTTATGCGGATCTTCCTTATGAAATGAATCGCGGCTTTTTGCCAGTTCGCTTATGAGCTGCGGATCAGCCTCCAAAGCATTGCCTACCACCAACAGATCTGCACCGGCCCTGAACAGAGCGGAGGCCTGCGCCCCCGAGCGGATGCCACCTCCCACCACGAGGGGAAGATGGACGGTATTTCCGACAATGGATGTCATTTTTTCCGGCACCGGAAATTGTGCGCCGCTTCCTGCTTCCAGATAAATAAGCCTCATGCCCAGCTGCTGACAGGCCAGGGCGGTGGCAGCAGCCAGTTCTTCGCGGTCGGAGGGCAAGACCTGTGTCTGCGTCAGGTAGGCGGTGCTGGAGTGGCGTCCTCCGTCGACCAGAATATATCCGGTGGGAATGATTTCGAGCCCTGAAGAGTTCAGCAGCGGGGCTGCCTCCACATGCCTGCCGATGAGATAATCGGCATTGCGGCCTGATGCCAGGGAAAGCAGCAAAATGGCGTCTGCAGAGCGGTGGATCTGGTAAGTTCCTCCCGGGAAAATCACGGTTGGAATATCAGAACACCTTCTGATGGTATCCAGGAGCTGGCCCATGGAATCCTCCGTGATCAGGCTTCCTCCCAGAAAAAAATAATCCACCTTTTCCCGGGTGGCCAGGAAGATCAATTCTTCGGCCTTGTGCAGTTTTTGGCGGTCCGGATCGAGCAATACAGCAAGACTCTTTTTGCCCTCGCGTTTGCGAAGTTCGAGGTTTGAGAGTATGTGCATGACCTTGTCCACAGAATGCAAAGTTAGTCCAAATTCCGCTCCCTGATCAGCAGGCGAATCATGCTGTCCAGGGCGTGGTAATCTTCCACACACTGTTCATGTCCCGGCAGGCTGTCCCGATGGTACTCACCCCCGGGGTGAATGTACCGGATCCGACCCTTGCGGTCGATCACGAAACTGACGGATGTGTATTCCTTGGGTCCCTGGTCCAGCCAGTAACGCTTCAGGTTTGTCCAATCCGCATCCTCCGCCACTGCAAACCGGAATCCCTTTTCCCGTATGTAATCATACACCTCATTGTCTTCCAGAGGTCTTGGCTCGGGTTTGGGATGATACATCCCAATGATCTGCAGGCCGGAATCAGAGAGGGTGCTATGCCAGTGGTTGAGTGCATCTGCAGAGGCAATGCAATATTCACAACCTTCGGTCCACCAGCGGATCAGGACTATCTTGCCTTGTAAGGAGGCCAGGCTGGATATCTCCTGGTTCCACCATCGCAGGGCGGTCCACTCGGGTGCCTGCCTGGTTTTTTCCACCGGAGCACAGGCCAGAATCAGCAGGAGAAATACCAAGGGTTTGATGATGCGGTTTTTATGGTCCCGGATGCAATTTAGTGCATTCGGCATCATCCTCGTATTGAGGATGCAACTTTTATCGACGGGAAAAATCCGGGGTTCGGTCAGATTCCCTCCATCAGTTTCTTTTCCACTGAGTGCCTTCCTTGCCATCCTTAAGCTGGATGCCCAGCTCCAGAAGGCTGTCGCGGAGTTTATCAGAGGCTGCCCAGTCTTTTTTGTCGCGGATGTCTCTGCGAAGGTCTATGATCAGGTTCATCAGGCCATCTACCAGAGAAGAGTCGGACTGTTGTCCTTCGTCTTGTAGTCCGAATACGTCTCCGACCAGGCTAAGCATGTGCGTGCACATTTCATTCCAGCAGGCCGCACCTATCTCGGTGTTATTAATGTGGCCGTCCCTGAGGGAATTGACTATGGTACTCAGTTCAAACATGCTGGAAAGAGCATTGGGGACGTTGAAATCGTCGTCCATATTGGCGAAGCTTTCGGCGATCAGGCTCCGGACCTGAGCATCCCGGACACCTGATTCGGGCAGTTCGGGTTTAAATTCCCGGGCCACCCTCAGGGCTTCCATCAGCCGTTTGTAGCCTTTTTCGGCTGCCTGCAAGGCGTCATCCGTAATGTCCAGGGGACTGCGGTAATGGGCCTGCAGCATGAAGAATTTGACCACCATGGGCGTATAGGCCTTGCTGATGTGGGGGCTGTCCCCTGAAAATAATTGTTGCGGGGAAATGGTATTGCCATCGGACTTGGACATCTTTTTTCCGTTGAGCAGGAGCATGTTGGTATGCAACCAGTAACGTGCCGGGGCATGTCCGCAGGAACCCATGTTTTGGGCTATTTCATTTTCGTGATGAGGAAATTTCAGGTCATTTCCTCCTCCGTGAATGTCGAAGGTCTCGCCAAGGTATTTGGTGCTCATGGCCGAACACTCCAGGTGCCATCCGGGAAATCCAATGGACCAGGGTGAATCCCACCGCATGATGTGTTCCTCGGTAGCCCGGATCCATAGGGCAAAGTCGGAAGGATGGTTTTTTTCATCCTGATTTTTCAGGTTATCGCGGGATTCACTGAGCAACTCCTCCACCACGCGGCC
>CAYXKO010000143.1:0-6347 GCA_964465435.1 uncultured Saprospiraceae bacterium
CTACTTCTCCATCCTCATGGGTGACGAAGTTCCCCCCAGAAGGGAATTCATCGAAGCGCATGCTCATTATGCGCGGATAGATATTTGATATAATCCGTGTTTCTAATACAGAATTGAACCTATTTAATTTTAGGATTACTAATTTCCTAAATCATGTTCTATTTGGTATGGTTTGATCCATTTGTTGACTGAATGGAATGACAAATACATTTAACTAAAGAATAAAGTGATCATTTGAGGTAAAATGTTGAAATGTAATTAATTGACAAGATTATTCAATTTATTGTTCACCGAAATATTAATTAAGAATTAAATATTTAAATGAATATGTTGAAACAAATTAAATTTTTTAGGGATTATGACACAATAATAGATGTTAAATAAATGTTAACGCTAGTTTTTTTTTTTGGATAATTGACTTATTATTTTAATTTTGTAATATTATATATTTAAATCTATATGTAAGGCGAAAATATATTATCTTAGGATATAATAGAAATAAATATAGTAATATACATTAAAATATTTTGTTTATGAAAATTATATGGAATTTTCTTTTTGCATTTGTCATTGTATCTTGTACTACTTCATCTGATTATGAATCAATTGTATCTTATAAACAACAAAACAATGAACTAAAACCAAGAAGTAGCTTTTCAGCCATATGGGATATTTGTAGACTGACAAGTGAATCCAACAATACCTTTAGAGCAACGCAGTTAAATTGCGATAATGGGACAATAGCTTATTTTGACTTTACTCCGAATTGCGGTTCACCACAGTGTATCGATGATGGTTCAGGTACATTATCCTCTCAAGCAAGTGTTACTATTTCCATAAGTGGATCTTTTACTTATAATTCCGGAACCTGTACGCTTCATTTACCAGATGGTTACAGATACACTATTAGACAAATAACCGGTTCATGCATTAATCATGGGTTTAATTGGAATTCATGTAATTGCACAGGTAGTCCAAATGGTGATATTTATATAAAAAGCCAAGTCCAACCAAGTTGCCCTCCCTATATTACTAATACAACTTGCATTCAAGTATCTTCATATTAATCAGAAAGTATATTTCATATTCTATTTAATATCAAATTATATAAGAAGAAGACACCAATCAAATTATTTGGGTGCAATGCAAAGCAATTTTAAAATTATAGTTTCGTTTTGTTTTACTTTAATTTTTGGATGTTCTTTTGCTTGGTCCCAAGTCATCAGTTTTGATACCAGTTTTGGGGAATTAGGCGCGAAGAGCTACAATACCAGTGAATTCCCATATAGATTTCCCAGCTTACGACTTGGCAAGGAGAATCAGCTGGTCTTAATGACGGACATTAAATTTGCCATATATGATCAGCATGGAGAATTGATGGATCTGAATCCCAATCGCAATCCGGACAGTTTGAATGCGGGGAAGCAAAATTCAAATTTGGATTTTGAAATAAACCAACACAATCAGGCTAAAATTTTACTTTCCAATATTTACCGCGGAGTCAATTTGTGTTATCTGAAAACATTGGATTTAAATTTTGCAAAGGATCCAGATTTCAACAAAAGGGAAATAATTTTTCTCGATTCCGTCCATCAGCTGCTCGATTTCAGGCTTGGATTATTTGATTCAACTGTAATCCTTGTGCTTTCCAGGTTGGACAAGGTTTATTCCAATGAACTATTTTTCTATAGGATTCCTTCAATACCCAACATTCTTAGAAAAAAAGTTAAGATTCCGGACGACTTTTCCTGCAGCGATTCAATAATCCTGTCTAATTTACTATCAAATGTAGTAATCGACCCATTCCGGAATTCCTATTTGGTTTTGAGGCAATTGTGTGATGCAAACTACAAGAGAGATGTAATTTTAAAAGTAGATCATGATCTGGATGTTGCAAAGGAATTTGGCGATAATGGATTTCTTGTTTTACCCCCGGATATTAGCAGATATATATTTGTTCACTTATTTTATCATGACGGTTTGATTCTGCAATATTGGGATCAAGAATTCAATGAAATGATTTTTATCAGGTACGATCCGGACGGGGACCCCGACTTGAATTTTGGAGTAAACGGAATGATTAGATTTAAATTATCCGGCGATGGGAATGAAAATTTATCTAAGGCAATTTTGATCGAGGAGGATGAAGCATTTTTATTTTTTGACAGGGATAAGGTTTCAGATTCAAGCTATTTGGTCGCTGTCAATTTTAAAGGGGAGAAAGTAAATAATCTGGTTAAGGATGGGAATATTGCAATAAGTGGAGTTGTTGCGCAATTTGAATCAAGGGACAAAAGGAATTTCTATCTGCTGGGGCGTCCCAGCATCCCATTTTCCAATGAAAACAAGATGTACAAATTGGTCAAAAATGGAAGATTGGCTTCCCATACATCTGATTCAAAGAATATTGATTTTGAACTAGAGCGAATTGGAAATGAAATTATCATCAGGGGAGATGGAAGCGGGGATTGGAATATCGAAGTGATCGACTTAATTGGAAGGAAATTGAAGGGCCATATTTCCCGGCTGGGCAACTCTTTGAGTATTAAATTACAGGAGAATTTAATACCGGGCGCTGTTTATTTTATTAGAATCACTGACAACAAGAGATTAGTGAGAACAATCAAAATCTACCATTTTGAATAGATAGTAGAGATTTGTCAGATTTAGATCTGACGATCATAGACCAGTTTCAAGTCCGGTTTGATTTGTTTCAGGATGAAGGGTTTGAAGGAATCCAGGAATCCGGCGGTCACTTTTCTGTGGGTGAGCGAATGCATTCTGCTTTGCATCTCCGAGTTTTCGGTAAAGGTGAATGCCCGGTCAATTTCCAAGGCTAATTCTATGGCCATACCGGGTTGGTCGTCACCCCGCGAGAAGGCTCCGTAGACCCAGGCCTTTCGGATCGCAGGAAACTCCCTGAGGACAGAGATCAACTGTTCCAGGACCCTGACTTTCTCCTTGCTGCGGAAAGCGTTGAGGCTAAGTTTGTCCTGGGCTATTTTGAGGGCCGGAATGGCCTGCTCCTCGCCGGAAAGGTCCCGGATCAGCTTTTCCGCCAGCCACAGGACCATCAGTTCATCGGGCCTGACCTTGAAGTATTCGCACAGGCTCAGGACCTGCTGACGGGTCGGCCGGCGCAGGTTGCGCTCCACCTTGCTCAAAATAGCCTGATCGATGTCCAGGTAGGCGGCCACCTTCCTCAAAGGAAGGCCGGATTCCTCGCGCAGTTGGCGCAATCGCTCACCCAGGCTGGTCATTTATTGAATTTATTTATCTTGACAATGAATGTCAAAGATACACCAAATCACTCATTTTCAAGCTTAAATTGGATTGCGGAGATTTTTCGTCTCAAAAAGTCAAAAAGTTTACCCAAAGATAGGGAAATGGACGTTCATCCCCAATGAGCCCAAAAGCCCGATACAAAAGGCAAGCTTATTTCAGGAATTGTATCAGGATCAGACCTCCGGTTCGCAATCCCGGTAGCCCTCGTTGTGGAAGGCGGGCCTGCAGACGCAGAGGAATACCAGGTCTGTGGTCCCAGTGTTTTCAATGGCCTGGCTTTCTCCGGCCTCAATGCAGACGAGGTCTCCGCTATGCACGATCCCGGCAGGAGCGCCATTCAGGTACATTTGGCCCGAGCCGGACCGGATGAAATAATATTCGCGGACATCGAGGGAATGCAGTCTTGTCCTGGTCCCCGGCAACACCCTGGCCTCGGCCAGGGACAGATCTCCGGATCCATCCTTGTGGAGCTCCCGGATATAGCACCCCTCCGCTATGTACTCCTCGGGAAACTCTTCGGATTTTAAGATCCTGGATTTCAGAGCATTGGATTGATCAGGACCAAACGTAATGCTTCTTGTTCATGAGCAGGGCCTCACCGGTGAAAGTCTGGTCTCCCGTGGCTGTTTCGAAAATGGCGCAATCGTACAGAACCCTGTTTTTTTCGGGGAAAATCTCTTTCACCGTGATAACAGCCTCGTACTCAGTATCCACAAACATGGGCTTGAGCCACTGCATGGTCTGTTTCATATAGACATGACCGTCGGCCTTCCACAATGCACCAAAGATCTTGGTAAATACGGCTCCACCCAGGAATCCGTGGATGATGTTGCGCCCGAACATGCTGTTTTTCCCTGCCTCCGGATCGATGTGCAGCGGATTGACATCCCCGCTGACCCGGGCAAAGGTGTCCACATCGGACTGGGTATAGCTGAATCTGTGTTTGAACTGGTCTCCCTTTTGGATCATCTTAACGCTTATTAATAATTTATTGACAGGGCTTTATGAACAATCTACCCTACTTTTGCGTCGCAATAATAGAGATATTTCTGTTATTCCTAAATTCAAATGTTATGGCAAATTCTGAAAAATCCAAGAACGTGCTCGATCAGATAATCGATGCACAGTCCAACCTGGTCAACCAGGCCATGGAAGCAACCAAAAAACTGACTTCCAACATTCCGGTAGTTAATGAAACTCTTGACAAGGGATCGGAGTTATATAAAAAGGCTTTGGCTTCGCAAAAGGAAATAGCTGACAAGGCCACTGAAAACTTCAACAAAATGAATCAAAACATGCAAAGCAGCTCCGAAACAGCTCAGAATTTCTTCAAGCAATGGCTGGAGAACCAAATGACTATGACCAAGAACATGTTTGGTCAGGCAGGTCAGAATGGAACCATGCCCAATGCCAATCCGACCGAGTGGATGAATATGTGGCAGAACTGGATGAACCAATCCAACTCTCAGTGGGGTCAAATGATGAACCAGAATCCTTTCTGGGGCATGATGCAGAACAACCCCTACATGAACATGAATTCCATGCAGAACCAGATGAATCAGGGCATGGCCCAGTGGGCCCAGATGACCAAGCAGTATCTGGACATGATGAATCAATCCTATGGCGACTGGACGAAACAGTTTCCCAACATGACCTCTGCGGAGACTTTCAAGGGTATGACCAACATGAGCGAGAGCATGTCCAAGTTTTTCGAACTCTGGATGCCCATGTTCAAATCCATGAACGACAAGACATTTTCTGCTGACAAATTCATGGAAATGATGAGTCCCGATAAGTTCAAATCATTTATAGACAGTTTCTTCAAGTTCATGCCCGAAGGAAGCCAAAAGATGATCGAGCAGATGAATGCGCAGTTTGTTCAGTTCATGAAAGAAATGAGTCAGAATGGAATGAGCAACTACTCAGCCATGAAGCATCAGATGCAAAACATACCCGGCATGAACCAGAACCCATACTCCAATGCATGGGAGATGTACCACAACTGGAGGACTGCGATGAACGAGGCCGTATCTCCTCTTACCAAGCTGGTCAATCAGAACAGCCAGGTAAAAACTGCCCAGGTGTGGAATGAAATTTACGAGCTGATGGTTGAATTCAACCTGAAGAACAGCGAACTGCAATACATGATCTACCAGCACGGCCTTAAGGTGATGGACAGGCTGGCTGATAAAGTAGCTGCCCACCTTGGTGAAGGCAAAAGCATTGACAGTTTTGTGAAATTGTATCAGGATTGGCTCGTTACTGGTGATGAGGTGTTTACCGACCTGTTCAACAGCGATGAGTACAGCAAACTGATGACTCAGGTAAGCAGTCTTCAGATGCAGTTGAAAAAAGACATTGACGATCAGATGGAAAGCATGTTTCTGGTGAATATGCCCATAGCAACCCGCACAGAAATGGACGAGGTGTACAAGAGCATATACGATCTGAAGAAAATGTACCGCAATCTGGAGAAAATGTTTGCCCGCATGGAAGAGAAGTCCGCCCATGAGGCGGCCACCGAGGCTCCCAAGGCCGGTGCCAAAAGGAAGTAATCGAACATAAACACGATAAAAGCCCGGCCGGAAAGCCGGGCTTTTTTATTTTTGCAG
The DNA here is from genome assembly GCA_964465435.1 of uncultured Saprospiraceae bacterium. Lineage (GTDB taxonomy): Bacteria > Bacteroidota > Bacteroidia > Chitinophagales > Saprospiraceae > Vicinibacter. The sequence continues at coordinate 5,898 of CAYXKO010000143.1, forward strand.
CTCTTTAAATCAAAAATGATGATCAATACCAATTCCATATTTTCCGAATTTGTCGAAATGGGCGATAAGCTCAGAAAAGGATACAACACCCTGAAGTCCATTGAACAGGTCGATGTGGCCACCACGCCCAAGGAGCTGGTTTGGTCCTGCGACAAAGTGAAAATGTACCATTACATCCGCGAGACCCCGCCCAAAACCAACATCCCGGTATTGGTCTCCTTTGCCATCATGAACCGTCACGATGTGCTGGACCTGCAGCCCGACCGCAGCCTGATGAAGAAACTGCTGGACGAGGGGCTAGACATTTACATCATGGACTGGGGTTACCCGAGCAAGGCGGACCGCTATCTGAACATGGAGGATTACATTTTGGGTTACATGAACGATGCCGTTGACTTTGTCAGAAAGACCCACAAGATGGACAAGATCCACAAAATGGGCATTTGCCAG
>CAYXKO010000144.1:0-6334 GCA_964465435.1 uncultured Saprospiraceae bacterium
CCTCTTCACCGATATATGGTATGCCCATTCTTGAAGTGGAAAATGCAAAGAACGTTATTGTAATGAAGCGTTCCATGAAGGCCGGCTATGCCGGTATAGACAACGACCTTTTCTATCAGCCCAAGACTTATATGCTTTTTGGCGATGCAAAGGACACCTTGACCAAGCTGGTTAATGAGGTCAAAAGCCTTTAAAATGACAGGCAAAACGATTAGATATCAGGATTGATTTTTTTGATTGCGTATCTTGGGAACGTCATATCCGGCTTTGTTTTCGGATATTTGGATTTTATTTTTCCAATGCTCATCCTGGTCTGAGATTTTCATTGCCGTCGGGATGCTCTAAAGACTGAAATGATTACTTTCTGGATATATGTTTTGATTCTCTCCCTCGCAGTATTTGTGGATTATAAACTGTTTGCCGGAGGCCATGAATCAAGGCATCATCACAATGCTTTGAGGAGTATCATTTACTGGCTGTCTTTGACCTTTTTGAGTGGGGTCTTTATCTTTTTTGCTTATGAAGAGAATCTCTTCGGGGGCTATCAGTCAACAGACCTTGAATTGGATGGCTTCAAAGCCGTAAGCCTTTTTGTATCCGGATTTCTGGTAGAGCAGTCTCTGAGCCTCGACAATATATTTGTGATGGCATTCATTTTGTCCTATTTCAGAGTGCCTCCTGAAAATCAACCCGGACTCTTGTCAATAGGAATCTGGACTGCGATCATTTTACGCGGCATCATGATTGTGGTAGGCATTTGGTTGATTAATTCCATTGCCTGGATGATTTACATTCTGGGCATCATGTTGATCTGGTCTGGAATCAAAATTTACACGACCGACCCCAAGGATCAGGCGGATCCCAATAAGTCTTTGATAATCAAATTGCTGAAGAGATTTTTTCCGGTCACGAAGGGGTATTTTGGGAAAAGGTTTTTTATCAGCCGGATGGGTAGGAGAGCGATCACCCCGATGGTTCTGACCCTGGTGACCATTGAATTCACAGATATTCTGTTTGCCATTGATTCGATCCCGGCCATTTTTGCCATCACAACCGATCCCTTTCTCGTTTTGTCATCCAACGTATTGGCCGTAGCCAACCTCAGAGCCCTGTTCACGGTGTTGTCCCGTCTGCTTCAAAAGCTCGAATACATTCATTATGCATTGGCGGTTCTACTGGTATACATCGGCCTGAAGATCATGACCAGTCATTACTACCATGTAAATGAATGGTTAAATATGCTGGTCATTGTAACTGTTATAGGCATTGGTGTTGTTTATTCATTGTGGAGGTCTGGAAAGGCTGAAGCAAATGCAAATTAGTACGGAATTAATTGTTATCGGCGCAATAACATATTAATTTTTATGGTTATATTTGCAGATGTGAACCATGAACATTCAACTAGCTATATATGCGTAATATTTTTAAATTTAAGTCAGGCTCCAAGGCCGAAAAGGGCGAGGACAAGAACAAGTTACTAAATGAAAAACCCTCCAGGGTGAAAAAAGTGACTGTGCCAGGAGCCAAAAAGGAGTCGCAGAAGTCCAAGAGCTTCTACGGAAACGATGATGACCTGGGGTATTGTTAGGATTCTTGGGTCATATCATTTTCTTGTTTCTGAAATAATAGACTAGAACTGATATGATGCACAGGGTGGTGATCCACCACAATGGGTATCCATATTTCCACTTTAGTTCCGGCATGAATTCGAAGTTCATACCATACACACCCGTTAAAAATAAGATGGGAATCGAAATGGTCGATACTGCAGCCAGCCATTTCATGTCCTTGTTTAGGATCAGCGAGGTTTGATTGACTGCAAGGTCCTTCAGACCATTGATTAATTCTCTCTGGTTGTCAATGATTTCTATGATTTGAATGGTGTGATCCTCCAGGTCTCTGATGTATTTGAGGTTTTTTTCGTCCACCAGCTCACTTTCTGCTCGCAGTAGTTTGTACAGTTCATCCCTCAATGGATAGATGTTTTTTCTTAACTGCAGCAATATGGAGCGAAGCCGAAATGTGGTTTGGGTGATGGTGGAAAGTTCCTGCTCGTGTATACTGTCCTCCAGGGCATTTAATTCATCATTTAGCTCGTCCATGATCAGGAAGTGCTTGTCAATTTGATAGTCAAGCATGGCATACAGGAGGTAATCCGTATTATTGGATCGCATCCTTGAATGCAGAGGCTCCATCCTTTTTTTGATCATCGGAAAGCTGTCGTCCTCATCTTCCTGAAAGGAGATGAGGAGCCGGTCAGAAGCAAAAATGGCGATCTGCTCCTGGTATGGTTTTTCCATGCCTATGGAGTAGTCTGTGCTTTGTATTATGATGAATATGCTGTTGTCGTAGAGGTCGATTTTGGTTCTTTGCCTCGTCTCCTGGATGTCCTCCAGGGCAAGCGCATCTATGCCAAACATGTTTCCAATGCCCTGCAGGTAGACCGAATCGTGAATACCCCTGATGTCAACCCATAATTTACTTTTGCTGTTTTTCCATTGAAGGTGAAGCTCTTCAAGGCCGCCTTCTTTAAGAGTTTCTTCATCAAACAGGATGGCACGGGTAAAGGTGTTTTCCAGTTTTTGTTGTCCTTCAAATACCAAAGAACCCGGAGACAGACCTGTTTTTCGCCTTTTATTACGCTTGGCCAAGTGTCTGATTTGATCTTATAAGTTGAGTAACTCCTTTTTCTAGGCGGCTGTTCATTAAAACAAACCGCTGATGTTTCCATTTATGTCGATGTCAATGGACTCTGCAGCTGGAATGTCTGGAAGTCCCGGCATGCGCATCATCTCCCCGGTGATGGGTACAAGGAATCCTGCTCCGGCGGCGATTTCTATTTCCCTTACTGTAATCGTAAAGTCCTTGGGCCTTCCGATCAGGTCGGGATTGTCAGATAAGGACTTCTGCGTTTTGGCCATGCAAATGGGAAGGTGCGTGAGGTTAAGGCTTTTTATCTTTTTAAGGTGTGCCTTGGCATCCGCGGTAAACTCCACACGGGCTGCTCCGTAAATTTTGGTACAAATGGCTTTGATTTTGTCTTCAACGCTCGAGCTCCAGTCGTAGGTGGGAATAAAACTGGCATTTGCCTTTTCAGCCAAAGCTGTGACTTTTTCAGCCAGTTCGATCGCGCCATTGCCTCCCTTGGCCCATACCTCTGAAAATACCGCATCCACTCCCAACGCCTCGCATTGAGTTTTGATGGCCTGTAACTCCTCGTCGGTATCTTTGACAAAGCGATTGATCGCAACAATTACAGGCAAGCCAAATTGATGGGCATTTTCCAAATGTTTCTGAAGATTTTCACAGCCTTTGGCCACTGCTTTTGCATTGGGCTCGCCCAGTTCTTTCAGAGGGTGACCTCCATGGTATTTTAGGGCCCTTACAGTAGCCACAATAACTGCGGCGCTTGGGCTAAGTCCAGCCGTCCTGCACTTGATGTTCAGGAATTTTTCTGCTCCAAGGTCAAAACCAAATCCGGCTTCTGTCACCACATAATCCGCAAGACTCATCCCCATTTTTGTTGCAAGGATGGTGTTGGTTCCCTGGGCAATGTTTGCGAAGGGGCCTCCATGAATGATGGCTGGGTTTCCTTCCAGCGTCTGTACCAAATTGGGCAGGATGGCATCCTTAAGGAGGGCAGCCATGGCGCCCTGGGCTTTCAGATCACGGGCAAAGACAGGCTTTTTGTCATAAGTATAACCCACAAAAATGTTTCCAATCCTTTCCTTGAGATCCTCCAGATTCTTGGAGAGACAAAGGATGGCCATGATTTCGGATGCGACCGTAATGTCAAAGCCGGATTCTCTTGGCACGCCATTGGCACTTCCGCCAAGGCCTATGACCAGTTTTCTCAGGGAACGGTCATTCATGTCCATGACCCTTTTCCAGCTGATGGTTCTTGGGTCGATGCCCAGACTGTATTTTTTATTTTGAATGTTGTTGTCAATCAGGGCGGACAACAAATTGTGCGCTTTTTCCACAGCGGCGAAGTCACCGGTAAAGTGCAGGTTAATATCCTCCATGGGGATGACCTGTGACCAGCCACCGCCGGTTGCTCCTCCTTTCATCCCGAACACCGGCCCCAGGGAAGGCTCCCTCAAGACCACGATTGATTTTTTACCAATTTTGTTCAGTCCTTCGTTCAGGCCAATGGAAGTCGTGGTCTTGCCCTCTCCTGCGGGAGTGGGCGAAATGGCCGATACCAGGATGAGTTTGCATTTCTTAAGCTTCTCTTCCTGGATCAGGGAAAGAGGTAATTTGGCCTTGTGCTTGCCAAAAAGGTAAAGGTCCTCCTCGGGTATTCCGATTTTTTCTGCAATCTTTGCAATGTGTTGGGGCATTACCGACTGTGCGATTTCAATATCTGAGTTCATAAAAGATTTTAATTTTTCTTCATGTTTGAATCAAAAATTACTCCAATTTTACTTCTTTGCCTTTTTTTATTTTCAGATTGTGCTTCCAGAAAGCCTGTTGTGTCTGAACAGCCTCTCCCGAAAGAAGACAAATTTCGTCTTCCCGGAGAAAAGCACCTCAAAAATATAAGACAGCTCACTTTTGGCGGTAATAATGCGGAGGCATACTGGAGCTTCAAGGGCTCCAAGCTGGTTTTCCAGTCCGACAACAAGAATTGGGGCGCATCCTGCGATCAGATTTTCTATTTTGATACTGAAAAGGATGATCTGGCCAAGCATATGCCCAATGAAATATCTAAAAATATTGGAAGGACCACCTGTTCGTTTTTTATGCCCGGGGATAAGTCCATCATTTTTGCATCCACTCAGACCGGTGGGGCAGGATGTCCCCATGTTCCTGAGCGAAAGCCGGGTGGAAAATATGTTTGGCCAGTCTATTCCAGTTATGAACTATATATTTCTGATCTGAAGGGCAACATCAAAAAGAGATTGACCCAAAACGAGTTTTATGATGCCGAAGCAACGGTTTCTCCGGATGGAAAGAAAATCGTCTATACCTCGACAAAGTCCGGCGATCTGGAACTGTATGTGATGGATATCGACGGGAGTAATGAGGTACAGGTCACCCGCGAGTTGGGTTATGACGGGGGAGCCTTTTTCTCTCCAGACAGTAAAAAGCTGGTATTCCGTGCCTCCAGGCCCAAAACAGATGAGGAAAAGAAAGAGTATAAGGAGCTTCTTGTCCAAGGCCTGGTACAGCCTACCAACATGGAAATATTTACCTGCAACATCGATGGCAGCGAACTCCGGCAAGTGACCAATCTGGGCAAGGCCAATTGGGCGCCTTATTTTCATCCTTCCGGAAAGAAGATCCTCTTTTCGTCAAACCATGCTTCCAGACGTGGGTTTGAATTTAATCTGTACATGATTAATCTGGATGGCTCGGGTCTGGAGCAAATTACTTTTGATGAGGTATTTGCTTCTTTTCCAATGTTTTCAAGGGATGGAAAGAGATTATCGTTTAGTTCCAACAGGTTCAACAACGGGACCCATGACACCAACCTGTTTGTGGCTGATTGGGTGGATTGATTAAGTTCTCTTATACTATTGCCGTTCAATCATGTATCTGGCGTTCAGCCGGACACAGGAATCGGGACTGATGCCGTTGTATTCTGCCTGCACTTTGATTTTGTTCATCCAGGCTGCATCTCCTTGTATTTGATTAACAATGCCCTCAAGCAATCGATTGGTAGAGTCTAAAGAGTAATCTGTGGCAAAGGAATCCCGGACCCTCAAAATGATCATTTCTTTTTCTTCACCTGCAATCGGGCTGCTCGTGATATATCTGGTGATCATTTCTAGTCTTGGATCGTTTAGAACGCTGTCTCTCGGTACCTTATAGTGAAATCCGGAATAAAATTCATCCCAAAGGACGATAGTACCTTTGGGGAATCTTCTGTTTTTTTCCGTCAGCGCGTGTATGGGCTCAGCAAAGGGGCCAAAAGGGTCTTTTTCCAGTTTTAAATATGCATATGCACAGCCCTGCAAGCTGAGATTTTGCCTGTAAGGAATCTTTAAACTGTCCAGCAGATCGACGGCCTTGTCCACAGATAACTGAACCGAATTTTTCTCCAGTAATTTGATCCGGTTGAGCCGACTTTGGGATAGATCGACGATTAGAAAAATCGCAGCAAGGATCCAGGGCAATCTGTATTGAGTGAGCCGGGTTATTTTGAATGTTGACAATATTAGCTCGACTCCGAGAGCCATCAGAAGGGCGGCCTGAGGCATGACAGCGGTCATGACCCTGAGCAGCCCGAAGGAGTTGAAACGGCCGGTAGCCCATGCAAAGGAGTGAAATGCAAAAATGGCGATCAGCGAGCCGGAGATCAAAAGAACTCATTGGTTTGTCAAGTCCT
>CAYXKO010000145.1:0-6287 GCA_964465435.1 uncultured Saprospiraceae bacterium
ATCACGAATCTGCCGAACAGATGCGAAAAATTAAAAACGCGAACTTCAATGGTCGTCCCCTCAGGATTGACCTGGCCTCTGAGCAAAAGGAAGGCAAGTATAATTCCTAAGCTTTTTACAGACTTAAATATGAATGGCTGAGAACCGGAATTCCAGCTTCAAATATCATTTCATGCCGGTTTATTCCCTAGCCAGCGAACCCATGGCATAGGAGATGCCGTATGAGGACACGGCAGCCTTGGCCTGAAGGTAGAGGAGCTTTTGCCTGGATTCAAGATAACGGTTTTCTCTCTGGTTGATCAGAAACAAGCTGCTTTCTCCGGCTGAAAAACGTTCCAATTCTGCTTCGTACAGGCGCCGGTAGTTTCTGGTGGCTTCTGTCTGAATGCTCACCTGTGTCTCAAATTGCGTGGCATCGTTGTGGTATTTTCTGATATCGTTCCTCAGCCCGGCGTTGAGCATGTCCATTTCCAGTTTTTGTTCCCGGATCTTGATTTTAGCCCTGTTGTATTCCCCTCTTCCTTGTCTAAAAAACAAGGGTATCTGAAGGTCAATGCCGAATTTGAAATTGTCCCGCGGGAAAAGCTGACTGGGAAAAATGCGCTGATCTGCCGACAGACTCTGCAAACCGAGATCTGCTGTGGGCAGGAGCATTTGGAATTTCAGATTTTTTTCCAGATCCAGAGACTTCAGCTTGATGGCTGCCTGCTTCCATTTTGGATGGAGCGCTGCCTGATCGAGGCATTGCGGGAGGCTGAGTATTACGGGCCGGTTGGTTTCGGAAACCGGAGGGGAAACCTGCTCGGGAATATCGTAGTAACTGCCATTTTCCAGCCAGAGGAAATTACTAAGCTCTATCCTTGCTTCTGAAAGTTTTTGTGTTGCCTCGGATTGCAACAGCTGATACTGCTGCCACTGACTGAGCGCCTCCACCGTATCGATGGCAGGTCTTTCTCCCAGGAGGAATCCCGAACGGACCAATTCAAATCGTTGCCCGTTGGCTGCCGAAAGACTGTCCGCCAGATTTTTTTGCTGCACCCAAAGTCTCCAATCGTAATAGGCTTTTATGCCCTCGAAGAGGACCTTGTTGCGCATCATGATGCGCTCCTCATCGGAAAACAAAACCATCTGCCTGGCCTGCTGGACCGCATTTCTTCTCTTGTCGTAGACAAGGCCCTGGAGCAGTGGCATTTTCACGCCCAGGTATTGGGACCTTCCGGGTGTCAGTTCTGAAAAGATCCGGTCCCCTTCATTCTGAAGCATGCCTGCCTGGAAGTCCATTCCATACCAGGTAGGAATTCTCAGATTCATTCCGGAATAATTGAAATAGTCCTTTTGCTCCAGTTTTTTCTGGTCCAGCCCCATTTGCAAAACGGGATCAAAATTACCACGGGCGGCCCTGAGCGCTTCCCGTGCGGATTCGTATTGCAGGTCGGACTGCCGAAAGACCGGATGGTAGGCCCTGATGATGTCCATAAATTCCTCCAGGCTCAGGGTGGCACCTGATGTGGACCTGTCCTGTCCGAATGAAAGCGTGCAGAAAACAGATGCCAGTAAAAAACAAAGCAATTTGCTACCTGGCATCATTCTTCTCTTCATATTTAGGAGTAACAACCTGATAAAAATCCGGCGGGAACCCATTGATCCTTCTCCATATTTCGTAGATCAAAGGAACATCATTGAGCAGGGTGATGGTCGAGGCGGCAGTGCCCATGCGCAGGGAAGGCGGCCATGGTTTGTCATCCGGATCCTGGGTCACCAGTATCCTGAACAAACCGTTTTGGGTGACATTGTTTTCAACGGCCACGATCTTTCCGGAGAAGGTTCCAAAGGATTGTTCGGGCCAGCCGCTGAAGATGATGGCCGGATATCCGTCAAAAATGATCCTGACCCTTTGTCCCTGGGCGACCAGCGGTTGGTCTACCGGCCTGATGAACATCTCTATGGCAGGATCGGCATCCTTGGGTACGATCTGCAATAGTTTCTCGCCCTCCTTGATGATCTCTCCGAGTCCCGACTTCTGGATGTCCATGACCTGACCGTCCTGGGGAGCAAGTATGGTGTACATTTTATTTCGTATGTCGTAGGAGGCGCGCAGATTTTTTAATTTGGCAATGTCAGCTTCCGTATTGGCAATCTGGGAAAGAGTCTGAAAACGGTCGCCATCTATTTTGGCCAATTTCTCCACGTACTCCTGGGTGGTGGAACTCAGCTCAATGTTGAGGTTTGCCAGGTCCTGCCTTGTGTTGGCCAGTTTGATCTCAAAAGATGTTCTCTTGGCGCTGGCTGACTGGAAGGCCTGATTTCTTTGTTCCAATTGGGTGAGTGAAACCAGACCTTTGTCGTAGAGATTTTTTTGCCTTTCAAACTGCAGCACTGCTATGTTGTAGTCGTTTGTCGCTGCGACCAGGTCCATGCTGTCTGAGGTCAGCTTGGCTTCTGTCTGGCGTATCTTGTTTTGTACCTGGCGAATCTTCAGATCCAGCGACAATTTGAGGGCATTGTACTGCGATCCCAGGGTGTTTACCTTGCCTGTGTAGTTGGTGTTTGCCTGCTCCTTAGCAACGATTTGCTCGTGGGTGCGCCGTATGAGGTCGGGGTCGAGATATTCCATTTTGATCTCCTCGAGCTGGATCAGGGTGTCTCCCATTTTTACATTCTGGCCTTCTCTGACGTGCCATTTTATGACCTTTCCGGAAATGGCTGAATTCACCTCCTGAGGCCTGTCTTTCTGCTGAAGGGAAGTGACGCGCGCCTTGCTGCTGATATTTTGTGTCCAGGGGGTAAAGGAGGCCAGGACGAGGAAGAGCAGGGAGGCGATCCACCAGGGTCTTAATTTTTCCACATGGGTGTTCCTGTAGATCATCTGGTATGATCTGGGAAGTACGTTTAATTTTTCTAAAATCTCGTTTGCACTCATGTTCATTGCTGTTTTGAAATATCCTGCAACAAAATGGTTTGGTCAAAAAGAGATTCGGCCAAGGGATGCCAGCCGGCTATGATCAGTGTGGTGGGAAGGGTCCTGAGATGTGCAATCAGATTTTTAATATTCTCTTCGGAGAGATCCCTGAACGGGTCATCCAGCATCAGCAACTGCCCGGGCCTCAGCAAGGTGCGGAGCAGAATAATCTTGCGTATGGTATGAGCAGGTAATTTTATACCCCTTGTAAACAACTCCGTGTCGAAACCCATGGGCAAGTTTTGGATGAGGTCATTGAAGCCCAGGGTTTCAATGAGCTCCATCACCTCGTTCATTCCCACATCCTTTCTGCCCACGGCGATATTGTCCCAAAGGCTGGCGGCAAAGATCTCCGGGGTTCCGATCATGTAGCTCAGTCTGTTTCTGAACTCGGTGAGTGCGAATTGGGAAATTGGGAAATGATCGATATATATTTCCCCCCGCGATGTTTTATGACTCCCTGAAACCAATTTTAAAACCGTACTTGCTCCGACTCCGGAAGCCCTGCCATGGATGCAAAGTTTTTCTCCGGCGTTTAATTGAAAATTCAAATCTTTCAGAACGGTATTGAATTCCTGATATGCGAAGGAAACGTTTTTGAATTCAATGCCCAGCGGATTTTCATGACCGATCACAATTCCTTCCTGCCTTTCCATCGGTTTTTGAAGAAGCTTGTTCATTTTTTCAATGGCAGTGAGTACATCAAAAACCACATCGATTCCCATAATGAGTTTCTCCACTGAGCCCATGATGATGAAGATCACGATCTCAGCCGCCACAAACTGCCCGATGTTGATGAGCTGCATGTCAAGCAGGATTGCTCCGATGATCAGGAAGAAAGCGATCAGAAAAACCTTGAAAATCACCATGGTCCAATACTGGGTCTGCAGGATCCTGAAATGCTTGGTCCGGTACTTCAGGTAACCCAGGGTATTGTCATCCGTCAATTTATAATGCAATCCGGCCTTATAGTGATTTTTAAAAGTATTCAGGTTTCTGCTGATCTCCTGCAGCCAGCCGGCCACGCGGTATTTATAACTACATTCCTCAATGCTGGTCATGAGTCCTTTCTCCGAGGTAAGCCTCAGAATGGTGTAGGCTATGACCATCAGCAAGATGGCAATGACCAGGAAAACCACGTGGTACATGGAAAGCAGGACAATGCCCAAAAGAATCTGAACCGTGGCTCCCGGAACATCCAATAAAAGTTTGACCACGCCCTTCTGAAGGTTGATGGTCTCAAAAAACCTGTTGGTGAGTTCGGGCAGGTAGTTTCCATCCGTGCTCTTCAATTCAATTTTTGGTAATTGATTGGCCATCATGGAGGTGTTGCGCACAAAGATCCTTTGCTGGATGGTCTCGGTGATCTGAAGCTGGCGGATCTGCAGCCAGCCTGTGACCAATACACCCAGTACGACCGCAGCCACCAACACGTAGACAGAGGTAGCCAGGGTATTGAAGGTCATGAAGTTGATAATGGCCTGAATGCCCAGAGGCAAGCTCAGCTGGATGAGACCCGCCATTACCGCAAAGAAATACAAGGCCAGCAGCTCCTTGTTCTGCAGGCTGAGATAGGCCCATATTCTTATAAGCGGGGTTTGCACTTGAGACATAGAATCGAAAATTAGGACAATAATTGAAAATAAGGCCGAATTGTTGAGAATGCTATCAATAAAAATTGTTAAACTATTATTAAAGTATAGTAATACTATCAAGTTAAAGAAAATTTCCTAACTTTGCGCAGTTTATACTCATGGAGATCAAATTGTCATTTCGAGTCAACCCCAAGCTCTACCTCAAGGACCCTGAAAGTTCTGAGCTGGGTGGCCAGATCCTGGCCAAATCGATTGACATGATCCACCAAATTGGATTTGAGCATTTTACATTCAAGAAGCTCGCCACTGAGATACACACCACCGAGGCCACTGTGTACCGGTATTTTGAGAACAAGCACAAGCTGCTTTTGTATGCACTGAACTGGTATTGGGGCTATCTTGCCTTTTACCTGGAATACCGGATCAGTCCCATGGTGGAGCCGGCATCCAAGATCCGCGAGGTGATCCGGGTTTTGACCGGAGAGGTGGGATTTGACCTGGTCCGGGCCCCGTTTGACCTGAAGAACCTGAATGCCATCGTCATTTCTGAGAGCAGCAAGGTATACCTGCTCAAGGAGGTCTCAGAGATCAACAAGGTCCAGTTGTACAAGCCATACAAGGACCTCTGTGCCATGATTTCCGGCATCATCAAGGAATACAACGGCCAATACCCCTATCCCAGGAGTCTGGCGAGCACGCTGGTGGAAACAGCCCACACCCAACAGTATTTTGCCCACAACCTGAAAGGCCTGACCGATGTACAGGAACAGGCTCCCGAAGCCTATGCCAGAGAGTTTCTGGAAAATATGGTAATGAGAATCCTGGAGCCTGATACAGAGATCAGCAAACCCGGTGTTTGACCTGGCATTGGATCAAAAGCGCTATATTGGCAGGTAATTACCCGGTATGAAAATCCTGAAGGAAAGCCTGATCCGGCAGCTTGTACTGATCGCAGTAATCCTCTTACTCACGGGCATCGTTTTTTACGAGCTGCGCATGTTTTTACCTTCCATTCTGGGGGCCTATACGCTTTACATTCTGCTAAGAAGGCCCATGTTTTATCTCACTGTGGTCAGAAAGTGGAACAAGCAACTGGTCACGCTGATGCTGATCCTGGCCACGGTCCTGGTCTTGATTTTGCCGGCGCAGGCCCTGGTCCGGACCATCACCAACAAGCTTTTACCCTATTTGCAAAATTCCCAGGACATCTATGCCAAGCTCGACCTGTTTGTTCAGGATCTCGAAAAAAGATTTGCCGTAGAACTGTTATCCGAAGAAAACATAGCCAATGCCAGGGACTGGCTGGTCAAGGAGGGAGGCATCGTCTTGTCTGCCACGCTCAACAGCATTGCCATATTCATGATCATGTATTTCCTGTTGTACTACATGCTCATGTACGGGCGCGAAATGGAACGCAGGCTCACGGACCTGCTCCCCATGGATGAAAAGGTCAGTCAATCGCTCAAGAGGCATATGAATTCCATGGTTTTCAGCAATGCGATCGGAGTGCCCATGGTTGCCTTTTTCCAATCGCTGGTGGCGATGATCGGCTACCTGATAGCCGGTGTCGACGAGCCCGTACTCTGGACCACCATGACCTTTATCACTTCCTTTGTGCCCATGGTGGGATCCATGATCATTTATGTGCCCCTGTCCATACTTTTGATTTACGGAGGCGCAACGGGCCACGGCATTTTTCTGCTTTTTTACTGTTTTCTGATCGTCGGATCCGT
>CAYXKO010000146.1:0-6232 GCA_964465435.1 uncultured Saprospiraceae bacterium
TTTGGGTTTCAATTGCCGCAGATCGCAGCAAATGCCGGAGAGAGAATTCAGATTCCGGTCTATGCAAATTCGACTTTGTCAAACCTGGATGGATTCCAGCTGGAGCTGGTTCCCAATGACCATGACCTGATTGTGGATGGTATTGTATCGGGAGTATTGGCTATCACACCTGCTCATTACAGAATCAGCGGCGATGTGATCAGGATTTCCTGGAATGGTGAGAATCAGACAAAAGTTCAGGAAGGCGATGTGTTGTTCTACCTTTCTGCTCAGGCTGTGAATAAGATTGAGCCCCAGCAGTTAGCACTTGGAATGGGGGACAAATTTAATTCTGAGCTGTATGCCGGAAATGAGGACTATCGCGTTAGCCTCCTTTCCAGATCCTCCGGGGGCGCTGAAGATACAAAGTCTTATGCCCTTTATCAGAACATACCGAATCCATTCAGAGGTGTGACCACCATTTACTTTGAATTGCCGAAGGACGAAGAGGTTAAGATCAGTTTGTTTGACCTTTCAGGTAAATTGATCAGAAGCGCCAGGCTTTCAGGAGTAAGGGGTCTTAACTATTACGAAGTGAATATGGATGCAGATCAATCTGGCATCATTTATTACCAACTGGAAACAACTGACTTCATTGCAACACGCAAAATGGTCGTAATAAAATAAACGGTTCTTGGGTAATTAGGCTTGACACCGGGAGCCTCCATGGCTCCCGGTCAATAGCTTTCTCACTCAGTTCCAAAAAGTAAAAAGATGACAAATTCATTGCAATCTAAAAAAGTAAATATGAAACTTATAAATACTCTTACTGGGTTTGGATTGAAAAGTCTGGTTTTTGCATTCCTCTGCATTTTTGCCTCAGCCAGCGCTGTGAATGCCCAGTCTTTGATCGCCAACTCACCCACAGACACCAGTGTTTGTGCAGGAGCGACTTCAGTCGTATATTCGGTCAGTCCGGCGACAGGGATTTGGATTTTTTCTCTTCCCAATGGAGGAGGGACCATCGTTTCTTCCACTGCAACATCAGTAACCGTCAATTGGGGTACCGTGGCAGGGACATTCTATGTTTCCGCATCCAACGGGGTTAATACCTTGCAGAGAAGAGTTTGGATCGAAGGCGATCTTGCTTTGGCCTGCGATGATCTGGTTAATGTTTCCGTGGATGAAAATTGCCAGGCATTGATCACGCCGACTGTGATCCTGGAAGGCAACAAATATCCCGATGACTCTTATGTCGTGACTGTATATAATACGGATGGCTCAATAGTGCCGGGAAATATCGTAACGGGAGCACATTTGGACAAAACCTTGCGCGTTCACGTAAGACACGTGTGCACAGGAATCACCTGTTGGGGATACATTAAAGTGGAAGACAAGTTCCTTCCTGCTTTGGTTTGTCCTACATCAAATATCAGGGTTAGCTGCTCTGATGCAATCACACCGGATGTGCTGGGATATCCCTTGCCAATGGGTGCAATCGTATTGCCAAAACCAGGCGATGACAAGTGCTTCATCGTAAGAAACTTTGACCTTTGCTGCGACGTAGAGTTGTGCTATTTTGATATCTATACCAAATATGGCTGCAACCAGCCGGTATATGCCCAATATGTTAGGAACTGGGTTGCAAAAGATTGCAAGGGAAATACCAGGTCTTGTTCACAGACCATCGACGTTCTTCAGGGAAATCTCAGTGGCATCGTTTGTCCGCGCAACTATGACGGCTTTGACCTTCCATACCTCAAGTGTGATGACAAGGAACCAGCCGAAGGTCCCTATCCTGCAGGCTGGAATGCACTGGACAACGGGAATCCTTCTCCCTACGACCACAGGGATGCAAGGGGCAATCTGATCTGGCCGGGTACCGGCTATCCATTGAATGTCAATTGCGATCACCTGGCAGTATCATACCGTGATCTTAAGATTCCTATTTGCGGAAGCTCATTTAAAATTTTTAGAAACTGGAAGATATTCGACTGGTGTACGGGTGAAATATTTGAGTGCAATCAGCTGATCAAGGTGGTTGACAACAAGGCTCCGATCATTGCCTGTACCAATAATTTCATGGTATTCCCAATGGATTATTATACCTGCACCGGGTCAGCCATTGTCAGCGGCCCTGAGTTGATCCTGGATTGTTCGGCTACCACCCTGGAGGTTTCCTATAAGAGGGCAGGTCCCGATGGAACTCCGGAGGATGGTGATTTCAGAACAGAAGGTGTTGTAAGACTTCCTGACGGTAGGGTTAAAATATCCGGCCTACGGGCTGATACCTCCTGGGTGCGTTATACAGTGACGGATTTGTGTGGTAATGTGACTGTGTGCAATGTCGAGGTCTTGATCGAGGATAATTTGGATCCCGTTGCAGTTTGTGATCAGCATACCGTTGTGACTCTTGGAGACAGTGGCGTTGCCAAAATATTTGCCACTTCATTGGATCAGGGAAGTTTTGACAATTGCACGATCGATTCCATTCTTGTCCGTAAAATGACGGATAATTGCGGAAATCCTGCAAACACGGTATTCGCTCCTTTTGTAAAATTCTGTTGTGAAGATGTAGCCGCCAGTCCCATTATGGTAGCCATGCGCGTGATCGATAAGAATGGCAATTTTAATGATTGTATGGTCTCAGTGACCGTACAAGATAAGGTGGCGCCCGATATTACCTGCCCCAGAGATACCTCAGTAGCTTGTACGGTGAATATTCATGATTTTACCATCATGCGCAGGGCAACCGCTACAGATAATTGCGGTAATATCACAATCACCTATACAGATGATTCCACCGGTTTTACCTGTTCTACAGGCACCATCAGAAGAAGGTGGAAGGCAGAGGATGGAGGTGGAAGATTTGATCTTTGCGATCAGATAATCAGGGTGATCGATCCCAATCCTCTTACTCGCGGCGGAATCAGCTGGCCGGCTCCGGATATTACAGTTTCTGGCTGCTCTCCTGCAGATGCTCATCCGGATGTGATCCGTAGTTTTCCAACCTGGAACCCCAGGCCTTGCGCAAATATCATCCGAGGTTTCGAAGATGAAAGGTTCTTTGATGTAGATGGATTCTGTATCAAGATTATCAGGAAGTGGCGGGTGATCGACTGGTGCCAGTACGATGTCAACAATCCCACTCCGGGTGTTGGCCTTTGGGAATTTGACCAGATCGTTAAGGTGCAGAACAGCGTTCGTCCGACTCTTTCTGCCTCAACCTGTGCCCTCCTGGAAGTTTGTACCACAGGCGCTGTTTGTGAAGCAAATGTTCCGCTTATTGGTTATGCAACAGATGATTGTACCGATTCAACACTGCTGAAGTGGTCATTTGCGATTGACTATGATAACAATGGCTCAGTGGATGTAAATGGAAACGGCAAGGACGCTTCCGGTGTGTACCGCGTAGGTTCTCACCGCATCCGTTGGTCTGTAACAGATCGTTGTGGCAACACGGCTACCTGTGACAAGATCTTCCGCGTAAAAGATTGCAAGGAACCGACACCTTTCTGTAAAGTAGGTCTGATCACCGTGGTCATGGGAAGTACAGGCTCCATCAGCGTCAAGGCTGTTGACTTTAATGAAAAGAGCGAGGACAACTGTACTCCGGCCAACAGACTCAGGTATTCATTCTCTGCCAACGTAAATGATACAACAAAAACCTTTACCTGTGCCAACATCCCCAACGGTGTATCCAAAGACACTTCAGTCAGGATCTATGTGACCGATCTGGATGGCAATCAGGCTTTCTGTACCACCACGCTTACCTTGCAGGATAATCAGGGTAACAGTTGCCCCAACAGGCTGAATGGTGGTACCGTGTCAGGTTTGGTGGCTGCAAGCACGAATTCACCTCTGAAAGGTACCATGATTGAACTGATGAAATCAAACGGAAAACTGGGAGAGCTCATCACTCTGGAGAACGGCCAGTATAGCTTCCTCGACCTTCCGGTAGGAGAATCATATGAACTGATGCCATCTAAAAATGACGATGTCGCCAACGGCATTACGACCGCAGACATCGTCATGATCCAAAGGCACATCCTGGGCCAGAATCAATTTAACTCTCCATTGCAGTATATCGCAGCTGATGCCAATAATTCAGGTAGCATCTCTGCAGCGGATATTTCCGAACTGAGGAAAATAATCCTGGGTATCAACAATGAGTTCAGAAATGGACAGAAATCCTGGAGGTTTGTGGAGAAAAATCATCAGTTTGAAGAGCCAGCCAATCCCTGGACTGGCATTGGATGGCCGGAATCTAAACGCGTGGATCAGCTTGCAGGTGATATCAATGGACTCGATTTTACTGCGGTTAAAATTGGTGACCTCAACCTAACAGCCAGCACTAACTTCGGATCATCCACGACTTCAAGGACCCACGGAGTAGCTAATTTCGAGTTGTCAGACAAGCAGTTGGAAAGCGGTTCAGATATCCTGATCCCGGTATATGGCAACTGGAATTCACCAGTGGTTGGTTTCCAGTTTAGCCTGTCTTTCGACCAGAGAAATCTGACGGTTACAGGTGTCCGGTCCGGTGTGATCGATCTGACTGATGCCAATGCCCACATAGCACAGGAAGGTTATGTAAACATCAGCTGGAACAGTGATCGCCCGGTAAATGGGGAAAAGGATCAGCCTTTGTTCTACCTTGTTGCTGATGTCCAGAATCCTGTGAAGGCAGTCAAGGCGTTCAATATTCGGTATGGCCAAATGAACTCAGAAGCTTACACCGAAAACCTGGATCTCCTGGAGCTGAGAATTAAAAACAGAACATCCGGAGAAACAGTCGGTCAATTTGAACTGTATCAGAATGCGCCCAATCCATTCTCTTCCGAAACCACCATCAGCTTCTTCTCGCCTCAAAATACAGAGGTTTGGATCAAGTTGAGAGACGTTTCCGGCAAGCTGGTTATGGCAAAAAGGGTAAACGCAAAAAGCGGACTGAACCAGGTAGCGATCCACGCTGCTGAGTTCAATGAAGTCCACGGCATATTGTTCTATTCTCTGGAGGCATCCTCTTTCTCTGCCACCCGGAAAATGATCATTGCCAGGTAATTAAAAGTTAATTTATCGGTTTGATAGGTGCCTCTTCGCTTACGGAGAGGCACTTTTTTTTAGATGAATCCAAAGTCCGAATTCAATTCTCTGTGTTCATTTAATCGCTGCGGCTGTAGATATTTTGATAGGTGTGAAATGCGGGGCTCATTTATTGGAAATTAGATTTGAATTATAAGACCTGGTTTTCTCAGATTAATTTTTGATCCGCGTGTATCAACCAGGTATAGAGAAACAGAGCCATGTGCCTTGCCCTATGGATGCAAAATGAGATAGGGAGAAAAATCACTCTAGGTTTTCAAAGGAGGCCCGGGGTGGTGTTGGGAATGGATCAAATAAAATTTGAATTACCCTGGGAGCCTTCCTGTTGATATTCTGTATGGGGTAAATTATTCCCATCAGAGATATTATTCATTTCGGGTCTGTGAGTGGTGATTCTAAATAAATAGGTTGTTGGTAGATCGGTATTTTTAAGAATAAGCGTGATGGACTCTCATTTCATAGTCTCTTGCTGTCTATCAGGGAGTCCAGCTGTTCCTTATAATTGGCTCCCACGGGAATGGTTTTGATCTGTCCTTTTTCCATCATCTCAATGCCCATGGCCGATACGGCGTGTATTTTATCGAGATTGGCGATGTATGACCTGTGCACCCGGATAAACTGGTCGGTAGGAAGTTTTTCTTCCAGGCTTTTCATGGTTTGCAGGGTGATGATTTTGGCCTGGTCTGTCCGAATGATCACATAATCCTTAAGTCCCTCGACGTAAAGTATCTCATCAAAATTGAGTCTGACGAGTCTTTTGTCGGATTTGACGAAGATAAAGTCCGGGGCGCTCTCCGTGTTCTTCTTTTGATCGACATCGGGTGATTGATCCTGCGTCTTCAAAACCTTGTTGATGGATTTCAGAAACCTTTCGAATGAAACCGGTTTAAGCAGGTAGTCCAGTGCATTCAATTCAAACCCCTGAACCGCAAATTCCGGGTAGGCCGTGGTAAAGATCACTTTAGGCGGATTCTCCAGGGACTTTAAAAAGTCTGTACCTCTTAGTCCGGGCATTTCAATGTCCAGAAACATAAGTTCGACCTTGTTCTTGTTGAGAAATAAATTGGCTTCCAGTGCATCTGTACACCTGGCCACGAGTTCAAGCTCAGGGATTCTTGAGATATATGCCTCCAGGATTTCAATGGCC
>CAYXKO010000147.1:0-6194 GCA_964465435.1 uncultured Saprospiraceae bacterium
TGGATTCAAAAGGGACAGGCACAATGCCCTATTTCCGGTTATACCTATCTGGGTGCTTATAACGGGCATGCTTATTACTTGTCTAATACAGGGGTAAATCCCTCTCAGGCCTATCCGCTTAGTGAAGCCTTGGGTGGATATCTGGCCAGTATTACATCGGCAGGTGAGAATAGCTGGTTGGCTGCGAGAGTGCCTAATTACATCACCATCGGGTTGAACGATCTTGCGTCCGAAGGAAATTTTGTCTGGCACTCCGGAGAAGCAGTGAGTTATACGAATTGGTGGCCTGGAGAGCCCAATAATTCTGGCAATGAGGATTACGTGGTTATTAACTTTAATGCTACTGGACGTTGGAATGATGTACCGAATTGGGTGCAACCCAGGTTTATCGTAGAGTTTGACGATCTGGACCCTGATTCGGATGGTGATGGTGCATTAGACTGCAACGATGGTTGTCCCAACGATGCCAACAAAACAGCTCCGGGTCAGTGTGGCTGCGGTGTGGCTGATACGGACAGCGATGAAGATGGCACAGCAGATTGCAACGACGGTTGTCCTTTGGATCCGGCCAAGACTGAAGCAGGCATTTGCGGATGCGGTGTGGCCGATACGGACACAGATGGAGATGGCACAGCAGATTGTAACGACGGCTGTCCATTAGATCCGGCCAAGACTGAAGCTGGTATTTGCGGATGTGGTGTGGCCGATACGGACAGCGATGGAGATGGAACTGCGGATTGTAACGACGGTTGTCCCAACGATGCCAACAAAATAGCTCCCGGACAGTGCGGCTGCGGCAATGCGGATACGGACAGCGACTGCGATGGCATTGCGGATTGCAACGATTTGTGTCCGGGTGGGGACGACTCCGTGGACAATAATGGCGATAACATCCCCGACTGCAGTCAGCTCCTCAACTACGCGGATTACAGCAGCGCCTGGAAGTGCGCTCCGAACAAGATCCAGGTATGTCACGTAGGAGACGATGGTCCTAAGTCACTTTGCATCAGCAAAAATGCATTGGCTGCACATTACAACCATGGAGACAAGGTTGGACCTTGTATATCCTGCGGAAGCTCCATCAAGACAGCCGCCTTTGATACAGACGAGGAGGATGGCCATCACCATGATGCCGAGGATGTATTGTCTGAGACCCTGAAGATCGTGCCGAATCCGGCGTCCGATCATGCCGAGATCTGGCTCGAAGGCTTGAACGAGCCGGGTGTGATCACGCTGATGGACCTCAACGGAAAAACCATCTGGCAAACCCGATTTGCGGCAGGTCAAAAATTGGTTACTCTGGATTCAGAAGTGCTTCAAACGAACGCGGGTATTTATTTGGTTAGGCTGGTTTCCGGCAAGCATAGCATTTCCAAATATTTGGCGATAAGCAGGTAATTCTTTCCCAAAATGAGTTGGCAAGGGAACAGCTTTGCCAACTCATTTTCACCTAGTTCCTCGAAATGAGTTTTGTGCTCATTCCTGTGGAGGAATATTTTGCATGGTACATCAATTTATTTTTTCATTTTTTAAAACAAACTGTATGAAACAACAACAAAACCACATTTCTTCATTTGCAGATCCGGGCTTTTGGAAGCTGGGAATTCAGCAATGGGCGATGATCCTTTTCAATTTTTTCTTTTTGGGCTTAAATGCCCAGGGGGATTGCAACCTGCTGGTAAATCCCGTGGGAAATGATCCCGTCACGACCGGATGGAACATCCTCCAGGTCTCAGGCAATTCTCCGGGCTTTGGACAGCAGGTTGGAACCGGTTTTATCAGTACTTATGGGGGTTGCGGCACCCTGAGGTGGAACAGGAAATCGCAGACCATTAACTTGGTCGCAAAAGGGTATGACCCATCCTGGCTCGATTCCTCTCCGGACCTCTTTGTCTCTGAAATGTTTTCGACCGGAGTTACCAATGGATTTTGCACCTATCCTTCCGGTAACACCCTGGATTTGTATTATCTCAAGGTGGAATTACGCGATGCATCCAACAATGTGATCGCCAGCATCAACTGGGGCTCCACCGGTTCTCCGCTTTTTGCACCTACTGGCGGAATAACCCACAGCCATACTTTTACCGGTTATCCATCCGGAGTGAGGTATGTGTATTTTGAGGACGGTGGAATGGACGCAGGATGGTGGAATGGATTCTATGGCACCTATATGGATCAGGCAACTGTTGAATTTGTCAACGGTCCGGATAATGATGGCGACGGGGTTGAGAATGGATGCGATGGCTGTCCGGATGATGCAAATAAGACATCCCCAGGCATCTGCGGATGCGGCGTGGCCGACACGGACAGCGATGGAGATGGTACTGCGGATTGCAACGACGGCTGTCCCAGCGATCCCAACAAAATAGCTCCGGGCCAGTGTGGCTGCGGTGTGGCCGACACAGACAGCGATGGAGATGGCACTGCAAATTGCAACGACGGCTGTCCCAACGATGCCAATAAGACGGCTCCCGGCATCTGTGGCTGCGGTGTGGCCGATACAGATACGGATTCAGACGGTACTGCGGATTGTAACGACGGTTGTCCCAACGATGCCAACAAAATAGCTCCGGGTCAGTGCGGCTGCGGTGTGGCCGATACGGATACAGATGGAGATGGCACTGCGGATTGTAACGATGGCTGTCCAGACGATCCCAATAAAACGGCACCTGGCATCTGTGGCTGCGGTGTGGCTGACACGGACAGCGATGGAGATGGGACTGCAAATTGCAACGACGGATGTCCCAACGATGCCAATAAGACGGCTCCCGGCATCTGTGGCTGCGGTGTAGCTGATACGGACAGCGATGGGGATGGCACTGCCGATTGCAACGACGGATGTCCCAACGATGCCAATAAGACGGCTCCCGGTCAATGCGGCTGTGGCACCGCAGATACGGACAGCGACTGCGATGGCATTGCCGATTGCAATGATATTTGCCCGGGTGGTGACGACTCCGTGGACAGCAACGGAGACAACATCCCCGATTGTAGTCAGCTCCTCAACTATGCGAATTACAGCAGCGCCTGGAAGTGTGCTCCGAACAAGATCCAGGTTTGCCACAATGGAAACAATCCGCAAACTATCTGCATCAGCAAGAACGCATTGGCTGCGCACTACAACCATGGAGACAAGGTTGGCCCATGCACCTCCTGCGGCAATTCCCTCAGAACAGTCACTTATGACACGGACGAGGAGGATGGCCACGATCACGATGGGGAGGATACTCCGGTGCAGACCATGAAGATCGTACCGAATCCGACATCCGACCATGCCGAGATCTGGCTGGAAGGTTTGAACGAGCCGGGTATGATCACCCTGTTGGACCTCAACGGAAAAACAATCTGGCAGACTCGATTTGCGGCAGGACAGAACGTGATCAGGTTGGATTTCGTAGGCAGCATGAGCTCAGGTGGCACTTTCTTTGTGCGCCTGGATTCTTCCGAACGCAGCTTCACCAGAAGATTGACCGTGTTCAAATGAAAATGCAGAACCTTTAAATTAAAAAAAGCGGACCCTGAAAAGTCCGCTTTTTTTTTGTGTTCAACTGAAGGTACTGAATGCAGGTATTTTCAGAATGTAATGTACTGTAATTTTAAAATATTCATAAAGACAGGAAGGGTGAGTTGGATTGATTACCTATGCTGCGCTTTCCTTTATTGGATCATAGCAATTTAAAAATATGGATGCTTCCATCCGATAAAATCACCCGCATCAAACTAAGTGAACTGATCGTGTTGAATTTTTGAAACGAGAATTTTTCAGAGGATACGGATTGTGTATGGATCATCCGGCCATTCAGGTCCATGATCTGAATTTCTTTTATGATGTCATCCGTCGAAAGGATCGTGACCGTTTCAACATCCTGGAAAAGCTGAATCTTCTTGCCGGAAGAAGTCTTGGAGTCAGCCACCTTGAGGTAATATATTTTAACCGAGGAACAGTTTTTGCTGTCGGTGACCGTAACCGTATAAATCCCGTCATTCAAGATCAGGATCTGATCCGTACTGTCTCCCTGGCTCCATTGATAATGATAGGGTGGAAGGCCTCCCGTTACTTTCAGGGAGATCAGGATGCTGTCTTGTTTTTTTGTAATGCGCTCCGAAATATGGAGCGAATCCAAAAAGTGCAGCCTGACCCGAATCGTGCTGTCACATCCGTGTTGATCAGCGTTGGGTACAGTCAACAGTTTATCACTTTGTGCCTTGTCAAAATAATTTCCAAAGAGCACGGTGCTCTGGCCGTAGCACAGGGTGTCCCGTAATTCCGAGGTATCTGTCCTAAATGGGACGAGTTCAACCGTGATGATGCTGTCACATCCGTTTTTATTCAGGATGGTATCCAGATTATTCCTGTTGCCTAAATAATATTCTTTGTTGTTGAAGACCAGGGTGTCTCCCATGCAGATTGGAAAAGTCACTTTGGATTGCGTGGCCTGACAACAGGTGTTGAAGGGATAGTCCCTCAGGGACCAGCGCCATAGGCTGGAGTCTTTTTTTAATGCAAGGATAGTGTATGCATTGGATGATATTTGATCCCAATCCCGGTCGTCTCCCAATTGCACAAAATAGTTGATTTTTTCAAGGTTGCTTTTAGCCAAGGGAATAGTCCCAACTGCTCCACTGATCCATAAAGTCCCATCCTTTTTTAAGACGATGGTCCATCCACCGGCTGTTATGACTTGTTTGCAGTTTTGGATGGAATCCACTTTGGTAGGTGATAATCTGTGCTGAAAGAATGCGCCATTTCCCAGAGCACCGGTTGAATTGTCGCCCCAGGTCCAAAGGCTGCCATCCCTTTTGATGGCGGCAGCATGTGTTTCACCATCACTAATGTAGACCCAGTCATTTTCTGATCCAATCCTTGTCAGTGAAGGGATGGTTGTGTCTCTAGGTAAACCAATTCCTAATCTTCCCAATCTGTTGTCGCCACTTGCCCAGATCGCTCCATCCTGACTAAGAGCAAAAATAACGTACCCTGAAACGCCCCAGAGTACATATTTTACTTGGATACTTGACCAAAGTCTGCTATTGTTCAATAAGGACGGAGAAGTGTAATTTTTAAATCCTTCTTTTCCATAACTATATCCCCAGTTCCAGAGGCTGCCGTCTTCTTTTATTCCAAATGAACACACATCTCCGGCAGATACATATTTCCATCTTTCATTACCAACTTTTGAGGGTGCGCCTAAGGTAGTTCCATGTCCTAGCCCAAGTTGCCCTTTGTCATTGTGTCCCCAGGCCCATAGAGAACCGTCTTTTTTTATGGCCATGGAATGGCCACCTCCCGCACAGACAAATTTCCAATCTTTTCCTGTCCCGATTTGCACCGGGTTTGAAATGGTCTGGAAGGATCCATCCCCCAATTGTCCATATCCATTCCCACCCCAGGCCCACAGAGAACCATCTGATGCTATGGCCAGGGAGTGTCCTCTTCCTCTGGAGATTTGAATGAATTTACATTGAGCAAAGGAGACTTTTTGAAAAAGCCATACCCATAAAACGAGGGTAATGATCAGTTTGAACTTGGTATGCATGGCGGTTGGTGTTTCAATGTCGAATGGATCAATTAAGGACTTTCAAAAATAAATCATTTACAATAAATATTTTGCCAATTGTGGATTATCCTGTCCGCGAGACTCTGCAATGGATGGCAAATGTTGATCAACACTGGTAATCCGAAAACTGCCAGAAATTCATAAACAAAGCAGAAGATATTAGAAATATTCTTAATATTTGTCCACAATTCAATGCATTTCGTTTTGTCTTTTCCAATCATCCCTTACTTTTGACAAAAAATTAGGATGAAGATCTCGGGATTCACCCTGGCGAAGAACACCAGCAAGCTGTACTATCCGATCGCAGAGTCGATCCGGTCCATTCTGCCGATCGTGGACGAGTTTGTGGTCGCGCTGGGCGACTGCGACGCGGACGATACGACAGAGCAGCTGATCCGCGGGATCGGTTCGGACAAGGTGAAGATCGTACACACCGTCTGGGACATCGTCAAGTATCCGCGCGGCATGGAAAACGCCCACCAGACCGACATCGCCAAAAACGCCTGCACGGGCGACTGGCTCTTTTACCTGCAGGCCGACGAGGTCATCCACGAGCAGTATCTGGACCTCATCTACGAGCGATGCAGGCAAAGGCTGGACGACAGGAGGGTGGAGGGATTCCTGTTTGGCTACAAG
>CAYXKO010000148.1:0-6170 GCA_964465435.1 uncultured Saprospiraceae bacterium
CTCCCAGCTGTGGTAGGCCCATACAAAGGCAAAAGCCACGCCTCCGGCGATGCTCATGACCTTGACAAAACGGGCGACCTTCATTTGCAGCGGGGTCTTTTCCTTTCCTGCGGAACTCACCATTTTGCCGATCCCCGAAAGGGCCGTCTTCTCGCCGACCGCCGTGATCTCGGCATAGCAGGATCCCCTGACCACCTGAGTGCCCTGAAGTATGATGTCGTCCCTGAATTTTTCCACGGAGGCGGATTCGCCCGTCATCAGGGCCTCATTGACGGAGAAGTCATTGGAGCTGAGGATACGGGCATCTGCAGGCACGATGTTTCCTTCTTCGCAAAGGATGACATCCAGGGTGACCAGTTCCTCGGTTTGGACCTCGCAAATATTTTGGTCCCTTAATACCTTGCTGCTGGTCTGGGTGATCCTGGACAGGGCCTTGATCGCCTTGCCGCTTCGGAAATTCTGAAACACGTCAATGCCGGAAACAAAAATCAGGGCACCCAGCATGGTAAAAGCTTCCGGCAATTCTTTCAGAACAAAATAGACCCCGCAGGCAGCCACCAGCAGGATAAACATGGGTTCTGTGACGACCGATATGATATTTTCAATCAGCGGATCCCTGCCGCTGATCAGTTTGTTGGCTCCATTTTTTTCTCTTTGGACCAGAACCTCAGCGGCACTCAGGCCAGTCAATGGCAATTCTGCCGGGGTCCGGACCCTGTCTGTTTTTTCTTGCATTTTGTGGTTTTGGCTAAAGTGCCGGATGGATACGGCGCACTTCAGCAGAAGTTGCTAAAATACTGCGCAATTGCAAGCTGCGGACCAAATCAGCAAAGAGAATTTCCTTGCCGGGCCGGACTCTGTGGATCCCGGCCTTGGGCCCACACAGCTGCAGGGGCAGAAAATTTTATCAACGATCCATGGAATACTGCCGCCTTTTCAGTCCCCGTCCTCCTCCTTTTTTTCCTGTTCCGGG
This sequence comes from uncultured Saprospiraceae bacterium, assembly GCA_964465435.1. GTDB lineage: Bacteria > Bacteroidota > Bacteroidia > Chitinophagales > Saprospiraceae > Vicinibacter. The sequence continues at coordinate 974 of CAYXKO010000148.1, forward strand.
AGCGGGTTCAGATTTCCGGAGGAGTCTTTTCTGATTTCCGTATGCCGGATCTGCCCACCGCTGTTTCCGGTCTTTTGTGCAAAGAACAGGACGCCCGCAGAGAACAGGAGTATTGCCCAGTTAAGCTGATTTAAGTACGATTTATTTCTGAGGCTGGCCCATAGTCCCGCCAGGGACAGTGCTCCCAGCAGGTAGGACAGGATCGAGAAGATCTTTCCATCCTCCTCGTGGTTTTCGATGTATTGTTCGCCACCGGTGACCAGATTCTCCACGACCTCCTCGGCACCTTCTCCCGTAAAGAAGGCGGGGATGGTGGTCAGGGCCCCCAAAACAAATATGCCATAGGCTGTTCTTTTGATGGTTGGGGAATCCAGATACATTCCGGCAAGCAAGACCAGGAATCCGATCATGGGAATGATGATGGGAAGGTGGTTGGTGATTAAATGCAAATGTGCGTTGTTCATGATCTGAAATTTAATTTAAAAAATAATTTATCCGGCAATGGATACGCCGATCAGCTTGCCAATGCCGAAGGTGATGGCGGCGGCCAGCAAGCCGAAGAGGACCTGTCTGAAGCCGGAGTACCATACGTTTCTGCCCGTAAAAAGGGTTATTGCTGCCCCAATGAGAAACAGGCCGATCGTGCTCAGGGAAGCGCTGATCAATATGGCTTTGATACCTGAGCTGAAAAAGTAGGGAATGACCGGTATGATGGCTCCAACCGCGAAAAGTAAAAACGAGGTCACCGCGGCTTCCATCGCAGAGCTTTTTAATTCTTCGGGGTTGATGCCAAGTTCTTCCCGCACCAGCACCTCCTGTGCAGTGCGGGGATCCGCAATGGTCTTCCTGGCCATTTCTGCAGCCTGATCCATGGGAATGCCTTTGGATGCATAGATGAGCGCCAGCTCTTTTTCCTCGCCTTCCGGATTGTGTTCGAGTTCGTCTTTTTCGAGCTGGATCTGATTCTCGTAAAGTTCCTGGGAACTCTTGACCGAGATCCACTCTCCCAGGGCCATGGACAGTGCTCCTGCCAGGAGGCCGGCGACGCCGGTGAGCAGGACCTCCTTTTGCCCGCCTGTGGCGCCGGCGACGCCCATCACCAGGCTGAAATTGGAGACCAGACCGTCATTGCCTCCCAGCACCGCGGCCCTGAGTGCATTCCCGCCGATGGATTTGTGCTGGCGTTCGAATCGGCTGTATTGTTCCATCGTCAGTTGGGGACTGTGCTGCATGATGTTTTTCAGAATTTGTACGTGGGCACTGTCGGTGATGGACGCCTTGCTGCCACTTGCTCTTCTCGCTTTACCGATCTCAGAGCTGATGCTCTTTTCGGTGTCGAGCAGGACGCCAAGGATGTAATCGTATCCGAATGTCTTGCCTATGGCATGCAGGGTCTTTGCCCTGAAGGAGGGTGGTGGCAGCGTTGCGGATCCCGATCCGCTTTTATTGGTGAATGCCACCGCATGACTCATTTCGATCTCTGCCATTTTTCTGAAAATTTCAGCGACCTGAGGATCTTTTTCGTTTTCGGAAAGGATGCGGTACAGGTAGGCTGCGTCCACCTCCGTCTGGATGTTGGCTTTTGATTTCATATCTCTTGTTATTCGTCTGATTTGTTTTTGAGGCTCATCAAAAGCGCATAGGCGCCTTTGATGACAAGTTCCTTTTCCAGAATGGCCTGGCTGTTGAGAATTTCGGTCCAGCCTTCTGTCGTCTTTCCGGTCGTTACTTCCGTCATGGTAAAGCGTTCATTGCCCTCGGAGATAAAGAGGTATTCTTTTCCGGCATGCCTCACTACGGCTGTCTCAGGCACTCCCAGGATGGATCTTTTATCCGTTTCAATCATGGCATTAAGATAAGTGCCGGGCAGCAGATTTTCCGTATTTCCCTCCATTGTGCAGTATACATCCACGGTCCTTTCCCCGGAGACCTCCCGGTTGATCAGAAATATTTTTCCCGCATAGGTTTCCTGGTCTGACTGAACCGGCCTGGCCATGACCTTCAGGCCCGGCCTGAGCAGGTGTACGTCCTTTTCAAACACTTTTAAGTGAAGCAAGGCCTCCCTGGGGTCAGTCAATTCAAAGAGGGCGTCGGAGGGATTGGCATATCGTCCCGGACGTGCCAGTACCCTGGTCACGTATCCGTCGGTTGGGGCGGGCAGGGGAATTCTTGCGGACAGGTTCGAAGTATTCAAAAGCGAAGGTTGCAGGTTCAGTAATTTTAGTTTTTCTTCCAGGGCGCTCAGCTGAATTCCCAGGGCCTGGTATTCCATTTCAGCCTGCTGCAGGGTCTTGTCGCTGCTTGCCTTGTTTTCGTTGAGATCCTTTTGTCTTTTGAAGTCGATCTCCGCTTTTTTAAGCTGCAGTTTTTTCTCGAGATAATCCTGTTGGATTTCTATATACAGAGGATCTTCCATGACAGCCAGGGTCTGACCTTTTTTTACGTACATACCGGGTGCCAGCTGGGTGGACCTGACAAATCCGCCCGTGGGCATGCTGACGGTATAGGCTTTTCCGGGAGCCGCTTCCATCATGCCTGCAGTGTTGAGCTGATGAGGCATTTCCCTCTTTTCGGCTTTGCCGGTCACAATGTCTGTTTGCGCTCTTTGTTGCGAAGTGAGGATGACCTGGGAGTCCAGGGGCTCCGGACCTGCTTCCGCTTCCTTGATTTTCTGGTTGGAGCAGGCTGTGAGTAAAAGACAAAAAATTATGATTGGATTGCGTTGCATTTTAAATTATTTTGAAGTCAGGTAATGGATCAGGATGATTTCATGGTTCAATTCCCGGATGGCATCCAGGTAATCCTTTCGGATCTGCAGGGATTGTTGGATCAGGAGTGAATATTCCAGATACTGTATCTCTCCTTTGTCAAACAAAAGGCCAGCTACCTCGGTCATTTTTTGTGCATCTGCGTTCTGTCCCTTTTCAAAGGAATCAAGTGCTTCAGATTTGATACGGTAGCGAGTCCAGGCAGATTCGAGGGCGGTTTCGAGTTCTTTTTTTCTTTGCTCCAGAGCGATCTCTGCGGCCAGGGTTCTTTTTTCTGAAGCGCGGACCTTCCGTCGTTGTGCTTTTGAGACCAGGGGCATCGCCAGGCCGATCTGAAAGGCCTGAAAGCGGGTGCCTGCGTTGTAGCTTACGTCGTCTGCGCCGATGCCGCGTATGGTCTGATTGTAATATCCGGCCTGCCACTCCGGCAGCATGGCTGATCTTTCTATTTGGGTCTGATCTTGCGACATGCGGACGCCGGACTCCAGGCTCAGGACCTCCGGATGTTTTTCCGTGGCCCTGGTCCCGGCCGATGCCATCAAGGGAATCAGCAAGCCGGGATGCGCCGGTGTGAAATCCTCTCTGATGCCGAGGATCTGCCCGAGCTTCATTTTTGTGCTCTCCATTTCGGCCTTGACCGCGGAAGATTGCATCTGAAGTTTGCGACGCTGAAGGGCTGCGTTGGTTTGCTCGAGTATGGTGGATTCACCTCTCTGCACCCTGAGTGTCGCGCGTTCCAGTATTTTTTGGTTCAGGCTGTCGGCGACCGTCAGCACCCTGTACTCCTCCTGCAACAGGATCAGGTTGAAAAACAATTCCGATACCCATTTTCTGATCTCTGCTTCCGCGATGGCGGTGGATATTTTTGCGTCGGTCCATTCTTCCATCAGCAAAGCCTTCCTGTTCTTATAGGCGGACGGCATTTCCAGTGATTGCGTGATGGCGATCCTGTTGTCAAAATAGGCTGAGTTGAGCTGACCCGCTTCCAGACTGACGGATGTGGGCGGAATCAGCCAGGCAGTGCCCGCCATGTGCTTTCTGTACTCTTCCATGAGCAGCTTGTTCTTAATCTCCAGGTTGTTTTGTACCGCCGTATCCAAAGCGGCCTGCCAGGTCATGGATTTGTTTTGAGCCGGAAGGTCCAGGGAACAAAGGATCATGGGAATCAACAGGGCAATTTTGCTCATATCAATTTTTTGTTTGTGTTTCTTTCTCTCGGTCATCATGTACAGGATGGGAAGTACATACAGGGTCAGAAAGGTGGCGATGATGAGTCCTCCGATGACCACGGTGGCTAGCGGCCTTTGGACCTCTGCGCCGGCGCCCTCACTGATGGCCATGGGCAGGAAGCCCATGGAAGCCACCATGGCGGTCATCAGGACAGGCCTGAGCCGCAGGCTCGTCGCACGGATCACGATGCGCGGCAGGTTGTGGATGCCCGATTCTTTCTGCCGGTTAAACTCGGAGATGAGCACGATGCCATTCAATACCGCCACGCCAAACAAGGCAATGAATCCCACGCCGGCGCTGATGCTGAAGGGGAGGCCCCTGATGGCGAGAAAGTAGATTCCCCCGATGGCGGAGAGCGGGATGGCCGTATAGATGATCAGCCCCTGTCGCACAGAACCGAAGGCAAAGAAGAGCAATACAAAGATCAGAACCAGGGAAATGGGCACGGCTATGCCCAGACGGGCCTTTGCTTGTCTCAGGTTTTCAAAAGCGCCTCCGTAGGTGATGTAATATCCCGGAGGAAGTCCGATGTTTGTTCCCACCTTCTCCTGCACTTCCTCCACAATACTTTGCACGTCCCGTCCCCTTACATTAAATCCAACCACAATGCGCCTTTTGGCGTCTTCGCGCTGGATTTGGTTGGGTCCTTCCTTCAGGGACACCTTTGCCAGCTGCCGGAGCGGCACCTGGGATCCTCCGGGCAGGGGAATCAGCAGATTGTTGATGTCGTCCAGCCGGTTGCGTACCGTGGTGTCCAAACGCACCACGAGGTCGAACCTCTTTTCTCCCTCGAAGATCAATCCGGCGCTTTGACCGGCAAAGGCCGTATTGACACAACGGTTGACCTCTTCCACGCTGATGCGAAACAGGGCGAGCTGGTCGCGGTCGTAGTCGATGATGATCTGCGACAGGCCGGTGACCGGCTCGATATAAAGGTCTTCTGCGCCGGATACGGTCTGGATGACCGACCCGAGCCGCGCCGCCAATGCGGCCAGGGAATCGAGGTCCTCACCGAAGATCTTGCAGACCACATCCTGTCTGGCACCGGTCATCAATTCGTTGAACCTCATTTGCACAGGATACTGGAAGCCCGTCGTGACACCCGGCACCACCTTCAGGTCTTCGCTCATCTTTTCTGCCAGTTCCGGAAAACTGCCCGCAGAGGTCCATTCTTTTTTATCCTTGAGGATTACCATCAT
>CAYXKO010000149.1:0-6155 GCA_964465435.1 uncultured Saprospiraceae bacterium
GTTAAATCCTGATGGGGACAGTACACTGAAATACAAGTGGTCTCCGGGCAAGTATTTGGATGATTCCACTTCCCATAATCCCAAAACCTGTATCGACAGGGATATGAGATTTTATGTGGAGATAACGCATCCCGATTTTCCGGATTGTCCTTTTTTTGATACAGTGGATGTGGATTATTATCCTGATTATTTTAACCCGGATTATATAAGGTTGCCAAGGGATACCACCCTTTGTGAGAGAGGGTCCATCCTCCTGGAGATCAGGGATTCTCTTTCAGTCCTGGATAGCGTGATTTGGTGTGATTCGAAGGGAAATATGATAGGTTCCGGCTTGAGGCTCGAGGTTGAAATTGATACCACGACCTTTTTTGTGATCAAAATGATAGATCTCAACGGATGCACATTCCGGGATACCGTACACGTTGATCTGGTAGTTTTGATTGCTAAAATATTAGGTCCGGATGAAATTTGTTACGGGGATACAGTGATGCTGCAACTTGACACCATTTTGCCCAGTGGACATACCTACAAGTGGACGCCTGGGGAAGGCATCATAGGTCCGGATGACCAGAACAAAGTAACGGTTTTTCCCGACAAAACCACTACCTATACCATCACTGTGGACAATGGCATGGGATGTGTTTGGAATTTCAGCCATACGGTCATTGTGAGTCAGTTGGGCAGGCAGATTTTTGCAACGGCTGATCCAACCATGGTGGTTCCCGGGTTTAAGACTCAGCTTACCACGGTCATGGGGGATAGCCTGAGGTACAGGTGGGGACCGGATGACGGCAGCCTGTCTGCCACAGATATCTATAATCCCGTAGCCATGCCCATGAAAACCACCACTTATACAGTGACAGTCACAGATGAGTTCGGATGTATTTCCACCGCCTCTGTGACAGTCATGGTTAAGACCTGCGAAGAGGCGGTATTCCTGCCCAACGCTTTCAGTCCCAACAACGATGGGAAGAATGACTTTTTCCTGCCCAGAAGTGATTTTCCTCTTAGAATTCATTTGGAGGTATATACCCGATGGGGTGAAAAGGTATTTGAAACAGACGAAGCTACACCCGGATGGGATGGGACTTTTAAGGGAGATAAACTGCCACCTGATGTGTATGGCTACTTTATGAGGTATAACTGCGTCGAGCAAACTGAATTTACGAGAAAGGGCAATGTAAGTCTTCTCAAATAACCAGGAATATTAGTTTTGATTGACTGGCCTGAGGAATTAATTTACTTTGAGGGTGACTTTAATTTGACCAAATCGAAAACAAGGGGCGTTTGTCGGGTTTTTATGAGTTTTTGTCTGATTGGGATGCTTTGAGGAAACTATGCAGCACGTCCGTTGGTTTTAGATGGGATGGTTCCGGGAAGATTGTTTTTCCACGAATCAGGCAAATAGATTTTTTAATTATTTCTAAATAAATCAAAGCAATGGCTTTTATCGTATTGGGTCTTATCATTTTTATTGCTCATTTTGTGCTTAACCAAAACAACCAGCACCCTAATCTCAGAAAACTTGCAATGGGTTTAAGGGCGGTAGGTTTGATCATCCTGTTGATTGGATTGCTGACCTCTTGTTTTGTGCAGATCAACGCAGGACAGGTGGGAGTCAAGGTTTTGTTTGGAAAGGTCCAGGGGGATATCCTGAATCCGGGATTGCACATTGTCAATCCCTTGCTTGAGATTCACGAGATGGACGTAAGGACTCAGAATTATACAATGAGCGGTTCTACGGACGAAGCCCATTCATCCGGTGATGATGCCATCCGGGCACTGACCAAGGACGGTCTTGAAATTGTAATTGACGTTACGGTCCTTTACAAGGTAATTCCTTCTTCCGCTCCGGTCATATACAACGAAATTGGCAGCAATTATCAGGATAAGGTCATTCGCCCGCTTGCCCGTTCCCGCATTCGTGATTTTTCAGTGGCCTATGAGGCCATTGAGCTTTATTCGAGTAAAAGGGAGGAGTTTCAGCTTCAAATCTTCAAAACAATTGAAACGGACTTTATGGCTCGCGGACTCACCCTGGAGCAGCTGTTGATTCGGAATATTTCTCTGCCCGCAAGTGTTAAAGCTTCCATAGAAGAGAAGCTAAGAGCAGAGCAGGAATCCCAAAAAATGCAATTCGTCCTGATGAAAGAAAAACAGGAGGCAGAGCGCAAGCGGGTGGAAGCCCAGGGTATTGCAGATTACCAAAGGATCATCAATACGGGCCTCACGGACAAACAACTTGAATACGAGCTGATCAAGGCATATAAGGAACTGAGTACATCTCAAAATGCCAAAGTGATCGTACTAAATGGCAAAAACACTCCGTTTATTTTGGGTGGAAACTAAAAATAACTACTTATGGATTCTGAGAACAAGGTTTTGAAGGGAGGAGAGTTTTTAATATCGGAGACCGACTATAAGACTAATTTCATTCCGGAGGATCTGAATGAAGATCAAAACATGATCCGTCAAACCGTCCGGGATTTCGTCGAATCTGATATAAGGCAAAGGGGCGGTATTCTGGAGGAGCAGGTTTCATTGCTTGAAAAAGCGGCATCGCTGGGACTTTTAGGCTCACATATGCCTGAAGAGTATGGAGGCTTGGCTTTGGATACGCACTCAAACACCCTAATTTCTGAAGAGCTTGGCCGTGGAGATGCATCCTTTAATACCAGTCTGGCGGCACACAATGGGATCGGAATGCTTCCGATACTCTATTTTGGTACGGAAGAGCAGAAGAATAAATATTTGCCGGGGCTTACCAACGGAAGTTTAAAGGCATCGTATTGTTTGACGGAGCCCGGATCCGGCAGTGATGCGCTGAGCGCCAAAACCCGTGCGGACCTGCAGCCTGATGGGGAGCACTACCTGATCAATGGTCAGAAAATGTGGATTTCCAACGCAGGATTCGCGGACATCTTCATTGTCTTCGCCCAGATTGACGGAGATAAGTTCAGCTGTTTTATTGTTGAAAAGGGTACTCCAGGCTTAAGCCTGGGGGCTGAAGAGCACAAATTGGGCATCAAGGGTTCCTCTACCCGTCAGGTTTTTTTTGAAAATCTGAAAGTGCATAAATCCCAGATCCTTGGCGAGGTGGGCAAAGGACATCTGATAGCTTTCAATGTCCTGAATATAGGCAGGTACAAGTTGGGGACCATGACCATGGGAGGCAGCAAGCGATGTATTGAAGAGATGATACGCTACGCAAACAGCAGGGTGCAATTTGGCAAGCCCATCTCATCTTATGGGGCAATTCAATATAAAATTGCAGAGTCTGTCATCAGGGTGATGGTGGATGAGTCCACCATATACCGCGTCAGTGATCTGATGGAAGACAAAAAGAATCAGGAGATTGCCTCGGGATCAGATTATGCAAAGGCCATGCTGCGGGCGGCCGAAGAGTATGCCGTGGAGTGTGCCATTATTAAGATCTATGGCTCTGAAGTGCTGGATTATGTCGTTGACGAGATGCTTCAGACATTTGGAGGATATGGTTTTTCAGAGGAGTATCCGGCGGCTAAGGCATATCGGGATGCCCGTATCAACCGGATTTACGAAGGGACCAATGAGATCAACAGGATGCTCACCATCAACATGATCCTCAAAAGGGTAATGAAGGGCGAGCTGGACCTGGTAGGCCCTGCATGGGCTGTTCAAAAGGAACTTACGGGATTGCCTTCCATGGAAATGCCTGAAGGGCACTACGGGCCTGAACTAAGGTCTTTAAGGGAGTTCAAGAAAATATTGCTCATGGTCGCAGGTGCGGCTGTCAAATATCAGATGGATGGTAAGCACGATCTGAAGGAACAGCAAGAGCTGCTGATGAACATTGCCGACATAGCCATTGACGTCTACAATGCGGAGTCAATTTATTTGCGTCTGATGAAGCTGCGCGACAGGTCTGATATATCCGGGCTGGAGATCTTTGAAGCTGTTATGAAAACATTTTTTTGGGATGCACAGTCCCGGATTGTCAAAAATGCCCAGGATGCCCTGGCTTCTTTTGCTGAGGGAGACGAGCTAAGGATCATGATGATGGGAATCAAAAGGTTTAGCCGTTATGAGGCTCCAAATTTGTTAAAATTGCGCCGGATGATAGCAGCTGAAGCCATCAGCCAGAATGCCTATTGTTTCTAGGATGCTCAAAAAACTTGATCTGATGATCCTGAAAGGTTTTGCAGGACCTTTCATTGCATCTTTTTTCATTGCCCTGTTCGTCCTGGTGATGCAGACCCTCTGGCTCTACATCGATGACATAATTGGCAAGGGCGCCGGCACACTGGTTATTCTTGAATTTCTTTTTTACCTGAGTCTTTCGCTGGTACCGCTGGCCTTGCCCATTGGGGTTTTGTTGGCAGGTGTGTTTTTGTTTGGCAATCTGGGTGAGCGATACGAACTTTCAAGTATCAAATCAGCAGGCGTCTCACTCATCAGAATAATGATGCCCATGATTTTTATCAGCATTCTGATTTCAATATCCTCCCTGGTGTTTTCGGATTTCATTATCCCCAAGGCTAATTTGAAGTTTCTTAGCAGGCTCCATGATATCAAAAGACAAAAACCAACCCTGAGCCTTGAGGAAGGGGTGTTTAACGACGACTTTTACGGATACGTGATCCGCATCGAAAAAAAACTGAGCGATGGAAAAACCATTAAAAATGTATTAATCGACGACCATAGCAACTACAACAGCAAATCCACGATTTCTGCGCGCGAGGGGCGAATGTATGTCACGCAGGGAGGGAAGTTTCTGGTGATGGAACTCCATAACGGCGAACTTTATCAGGTACCAGAAAGAGGGTCTGTGAGCAATGCACTGTATCCCTATATCCGCACTCGTTTTGATACCTTGCTCAAAGTGTTTGCTTTGGATGAATTTAATCTGGAGAGGTCGGATGAGGACTTGTTTAAGAATAATCAACGCATGAAGAACTCGATCCAGTTGAAAATTGAACTTGACTCCATTGGACGTGAAAGGGATCAGAATTTACCGGAAGTCTTCTCGCGCTTCGTCCGGGATTTTCAATCTGTGCGTAAACGGGCTGAAAGACTAAAGACAGATTCCCTTGCCCGTTCCTCCGGGGGCTTTTCTGCTGAGATAAAAAGTACCCGTATCGCAGAAGCTTCCTTGCTCGTATCAAATGATAATTCGCCGGACAGCATTTTGGCTACCATGCATTCTGGTGATCCGGCAGTTGTAAGGGAATTGGTCAGAAAGTCAGTGGACATGTTCAGGCGAGACTACGATTCAAACTCGGGCTTTATTGAAAATGAAAAAAATCTGGACAAGAAAGCAGCCAAGTTTGGTTACGAGCTTTTCATTAAATATTCCTACGCTCTGGTTTGTCTGCTTTTTGTTTTTGTCGGAGCTCCTTTGGGCGCCATCGTCCGAAAAGGGGGCTATGGCTATCCGCTTATAATTTGCGTAATGGTCTTTGTGGTGTACATCCTGCTCAATACATTTTTTAAGAGATTGTCTGAAGGTCTTAGTATTTCGGCAGAGATCGGAGCTTGGTTGCCTTGTTTTATCATACTGATACCGGGTATTTTTCTGACCTGGACCGCCCAATTGGACCTTAATCCGATTACCTGGCTCAAGCTCAGATTCAAAAAGAGGTAGTGCTCACATAAATAGTTACTCATATCTGATTGGCTGTGAATTTGTTTACTGGAACTGAACAGTCAGATTGAAAACCTGGCAGAATCGATTATCCAACGAGTTCAAAAATTTCGTTTAGTCTGAATACTCTTAGGCCTTGCACGTCAGATTTGGAAACATGGACCATGGCCTGAGCCAAGGTCTCCGTCGGAAGGGGTTTTTGAGAGCGCAACAATCCTATTCGGTTGATAAATCGAAGGATCGCAAGGCCCCAAACCTCAACGAGTCTTTGGGAATTGGGGCGTATCAGCATTCCCGGTTGAAATATGAAGCAATTGGGAAATCCCAGAGAGACTACTTTGTCTTCCAGTTCGCCTTTAATTCTGGAATAAAAGATCCGCGATTTGGAAGAAGCTCCGTAGGCCGACACAAGGACATAGGTTTTAACGCGATTATTTCGTACATGCTGGGCAAATTCATACTGGTAATCCAAATCAATTCTCTTTTGGGCTTGCTTGCTTTTGTTTTTTTTGTGATAAATAATTCGCGAGTC
>CAYXKO010000150.1:0-6113 GCA_964465435.1 uncultured Saprospiraceae bacterium
CCAGCTTGCGGGCTGCATGACAAAAGTCCTGCACGATCAGGAAGTATCCCACAAATCCCATCTTGTGGATGACCTCCAGCTCAAACTCCAGCCTGCTGCGCACCTGCTCGGTGAGGCTGCCGTAGCGGTCGCGGGCCCCTTCAAACACCAGGTGTCTGAGAAACTGGTACTGATCGGGAAACTCCTGCGGAATGGGAAAAGCGGGCAGCAGGATCTCGCGCTCCAGATTGGGGGTATAGCATTTGTCTGCCAGCTCCACGGTATTGTCGAGGGCAAAGTGCAGGTCGGCAAAGCGCTCCTGCATCTGCGCCTGGGATTTAAAGAAATACTCCGTGCTCGAAAAACGGAAGCGGTCCTGCTCGTCGACAAAGCTGTTGGTGTTGATGCACAATAGCACGTCGTGCGGCAGGGAATCGTCCTCCTGCAGGTAGTGGACGTCGTTGGTGGCAATGACCTTGACGTTGTATTTTTTGGCCAGCCTCAGCAGGTGCTGGTTGACCTCTTCCTGGCTGATGCCCAGGCCGTCCAGATTCTCGTTGCCATGCTGACGCTGGATCTCGATGTAGAAATCCTCACCCAGCAGGTCCAGCCACCATTGCAGCAGCCTTTCCGCCTCTTCGTGGCGTCCGTGGATGATGGCCTGGGGGATCTCAGCCCCGATGCAGCAGCTGGTGGCGATCAGGCCCTTGTGATGGCGCTGGATCAATTCCTTGTCGATGCGCGGAAACTTGCCGTACATGCCTTCGATAAAACCCAGGGAGCACAATTTGGAAAGGTTTGTGTACCCTTCCTGATTTTTGGCCAGCAGCAACTGGTGAAAGCGCTCGTCCTTCTCTCCGCCCGACTTCACAAAGCTCTGCTTGTGGCGATCGGCCACGAGGTAGAATTCACAACCCAGGATCGGCTTGATCTCATTTTTGCGGGCCTCCTTGACGAAGGAAAAGCATCCGAACATATTGCCATGATCCGTAAGGGCGACCGCCTTCATGCCATCCTCCTTGGCCTTCTTCATCATGGAGGAGACGTCGGTGGCGCCATCCAGCAGAGAAAACTGGGTATGGCAATGCAAATGGCAAAACTCAGGCATGGGTCCTTACTTTGGTGCAGGAAGGCAAAGATAAGGAAAAGCCACATATGAGGAAAATAGCGATACGTGGGGGGGAAAACGGCTTATGGCTGATGGTGACTGAACGAGCCCTGCCAAAGGCAGGGTATCGCGGGACACCGCGATAAGTGAAGGAACGCGTAAGCGCATGGAGGAGTCTTCCAAAAACGACCATGACAATGACAATGGCTAAATGGACAATGACTATGACTATGACCAAATAGGACAATGACTATGACCATGGCAATGGGTATTATCACCAACATTTGTCATTATCCCCCTGTCATAGTCATCGTCATCGTCCCCCTGTCATAGTCCTCCTCATAATATTGCGATTTCACGCATCCCTGCATACCTTTGGGATCAAACAGAGCGTTTGATCAAAAGACCGTCTTCAAAACCATCATTCCGTGCTACCCCCCGAAATCCATTTGCTCCTGACCTTTGGCATCCTGGCCCTGGGGATCTTCTTGTTTGTCAAGGAATATTTTACCGTGGACACGACAGCCATCATCATCATGGCCCTGCTGATCGTGACGGGCATACTCAGTCCCCAGGAGGGTTTTGCAGGATTCAACAATCCCGCCGTGATCACGGTGGCGAGCATGTTTGTCCTCAGCCATGCAGTCTTCAAAACGGGTTTGCTCGGGGGATTTAGCAACCTGTTGCTGCGCATAGGAAACCGGAGCAGCTACCTCGCCATGGTCTTTCTCGTTATTTCTGCCACGGTGATCTCTGCCTTCATCAACGTCACGGCGATCGTGACCATGTTTCTCCCGGTGGTCATGAAACTGGGGGAAGAGACGGAGACCCGTCCCGGCAAGCTGCTTATGCCCCTGTCCTTTGGCGCCCTGCTGGGCGGCGTCGTCACCCTGGTCGGCACCTCCACCAACATCCTGGTGAGCAGCATAGCGGAGACCAATGGCGTGGAACCCTTCACCATGTTTGAATTTACCCGGACCGGATTGTGGATCACCGGGATCGGCCTGCTCTACCTGTTTACGGCGGGGTACGCACTTCTGCCCTACTCCGGTGCAGAAAACAAGGACCGGCTCAGCAAGATGGTCGCCAGCTACGTGATCCAGATCCGCCTGAAGGAGGGGTCCCCCGACCATGGCAAAACCATCGAAAACAGCAACCTGAACCGCAAATACCGGGCAAAGGTCCTGCAGATCGAAAACGAAGGCCGGCGATACGTGAGCTACCTGAAATACCAGCTCCAGCAGGGAGAAAAGCTCACCCTGAGCGCATCCCAGGCCAACATCCAGAAGATCTACCAGGATCCCGGATACGAGATCAACAACGAATACCAATGGTCTGCGGAATCGCTCCGATCCGCTGCCCAGAAGCTGGTGGAGGTCCTCATACCGGCCGGATCTTCCCTGGCAGGATTCACCCTCCAGGAACTGGACTTCATCCGCAGGTACAACTCCACCGTGCTGGCCCTGCGCCATCTGAAGGACACCGAGGCCAATCTGACCGAGTTATCCTCCACCCGGCTAAAAAGCGGGGACATCATGCTGGTACTGGCCGACGAGGACCAGATCCGGGAATTGTTTGACAAAAAGGACCTGATGCTGCTAACGGACGATTACAAACCCGTGCAGCAGGACTATAAAAAGGCACTGCTGGTTCTGGGCATCATTGTGGGAGTCATTACCAGCGCCGCTCTGGGCCTCACCAGCATCGTGATCTCTGCCATGATCGGTTGCCTGCTCCTGGTTCTCCTCCGGATCGTCGAACCCCAGGAGGCCTACCGCGCGGTGGAATGGAAGGTGATCTTCATGCTGGCCGGTGTGATCTCCATGGGTACCGCCATACAGAAAACAGGCGGCGCGGACCTGATCGCCCGGCAAATTCAAACCAATATGAACGACCTGGGTCCGGGCTTCATCCTGTCCTTCATCTTCCTGTGCACCATGCTGCTCACCAACGTGATGTCCAATACCGCCACTGCGGCCCTGATGGCCCCCATTGCCATCAGCGTGGCACGAAGCCTTGAACTCAACGAAAAGCCCTTTCTGCTGGCCATTATGTTTGCGGCATCCATGGCCTTTATGACGCCGATGGGTTATCAGACCAATGCGATCGTTTACTCACCGGGAGGCTATAAGTTTCAGGATTACGTGCGCGTGGGCACGCCACTCAATATCCTGATCTGGATCCTGGCTTCGATCCTGATCCCGATCTACTTTCCCTTTCAGAAGTGTTAAGACCTTGCGGCCTCATTTTCCGGTAAGTCCCGGATAGTCCAGCACCAAATGGCAGAAGGCGCGGACGCCCACGTCGAGGCGGCTGTCGTCGATGTAAAACTCAGGGGTATGGTGGGGAGCGACCCGTTCGGGGTCTTCGCCGGGAGGCATGCCACCCAGATTGAAGAAAAAGGCAGGAACCCGCAATCCATAAAAGGCGAAATCCTCCGACCAGGTGGACCAGCCGGTTTGCTGCACCTTGTCAGCACCGGCCGCTTTTTGGAGCGAAGGCAGCATTTTGGACACCAGTTCCGGTGGGTTGTAGGTCACGGGGGTACGGGGTTCAAATTCGACCCTGGCGCTGGCGCCATAGGCCTCGGCGATCTGCGTGGCTACCCGCTCCATGGCCCGGTGGGTCTGTCTTTGGATAGCCGTATCCAGCACGCGCACGCTGCCCCCGAACCTCAGCTCCTCGGGTATGATGTTTTCGCGGATCCCTCCCTGGATCTTGCCCACCGTGATGACCAGCGGCGTCTTGGTCAGGTCGGTCTCCCGCGCTACAATGGTCTGAAAGCCCTGGATGATCTGGGCGCCTACGCTGATCGGATCGACCCCGTTCCAGGGTTTGGCGCCGTGGGTTTGCCTGCCCTTTACGATGACCTTAAACCAGTCAGCAGAGGCCATAAATGCTCCAGGGCGGTACAGCAGGGTTCCGGATTCCGCATGGGCATTCATGTGGAGCCCGAAGATCACATCCACTTTGGGATCGTCCAGGACCCCTTGCTTCACCATCAGGGCGGCCCCACCCTCTTCACCTTCCGGAGGACCTTCCTCGGCCGGCTGAAAAATGAATACCACCGTACCACGGATCCTGTCCCTCATGCCGGAAAGCACTTCGGCCGCACCCAGCAAAATGGCCACGTGGGCGTCGTGACCACAGGCATGACTCACGGAAACGGTCTGGCCATTGTATTGGGCGGTGACATCGGAGGAAAAAGGCAGGCGCCTTCTTTCCTCCACGGGCAGGGCGTCCATATCGGCCCTCAGCGCAATGACCGGACCCTGTTTTTTTCCTTTCAGGATCCCGACCACTCCCGTATGGGCGATGCCGGTCCTTACTTCCAGCCCAAAGTCCCGCAATTGCGCTGCCACGTATTCTGCCGTCTTAAACTCCCGGTTGCTGAGTTCGGGATGCCGGTGCAAATGCCTCCGGTGCGCAATGACCTTTTCCAGAACCCGGGTCGTCTGGACATCCACCGGATCGGACTGGCCTGACGACAAACCCGCAAAAGTCCAGAATGCCAGTAAACACAAATATTTCCGCATTGATGAATAATCCAGGATACACATCATTTTACCATTCACTTTCATATAATCTTAATTGCTGCCCGTGCCTGATGATCGTTTTTATGTGCATGGTTACAACCACTCATCCAGGGGACTCAGGTCCCCGTTTTTGTGCAGTGGCAGATCCTCCAGGTCAAAAATAAGATCCGAGCGATGGATATCAAACCAATCCTGAAGTTTATCCCTGTAATTTTCCGCGGACCAATCCCTTTCTTCATCGATCAGATCCAGGTAATTGGCAAGGATCTTTTCGCCATGAATCCTGAAGAGGGAGCTCAGATCCTGCTCGCGATCCAGAACGGAGATCAGAAAAACGGAGGGCCTTAAGAGGGTCTCCAGGGTCCCGGGGTCAAGCTGAGCGGCAATCCATTCGCCAAAGGCAGCTTTGGGTGTGACGACCAGGGCAATCCGCTCCACGTAACCGGCCAGCCGGTCATCTTCGTAGAGATCTTCCTCCAGGTCATCTTCATCGGACCCCTCTTCATCTTCCTCGCCATAGCCTGCATTTTCTCCAAACTGAAACATCTGTCTGAAATCAAGGGTACCCTGCTCCAATCCCTCCCTGATGTTGGCGATCCGCAGGGTCTCCACAGCCAGGGACAGGTCATCGTCCTGCTCATCCACTTCCACCTGCGCGATCAGTTCCTCATGCGATCCGTAGGTCTGTACGCGGTTTCGGACCAGCCTTCTCAGGGTCTTTTCGCCAATGCCCAGGGGGGCCAGATCCTGCAGCAGGGCAGTTTCCATATCCTGATAGGCCTCCGGCTGATATTTTTGGACCAGGCCCAGGTTCCAGATGATCATGCCCACCTGAAAGATCTCATCCAGGCTCACCCATTCGGCAAACTCATCCACCGAAGGCAGCATGAGATCGCTCAGGAATCGCGCATAATCAGATGAAGGGCCTGCAGGGGTGAAAGGGACGATGCGGCCTTTTTTTTCGGGATCTTGGTCCTGGCTCATGATTGAGTTTATGGGGGTGAATAATAAATTGACTGACCGCAAGCGGTTGGCGGAAGGGTGAAAATAGTTTATTCCCGGTGTTTTGGGGGAAAATTGTGATCCATCTTAAAGATCGGAATCAATATTGCAGTTTTCGTTTTTTCGAAAACATCCTGAAAGTAAATTTCAATTGAAAGACCTGAGGACAAAACTCACACCCTGCTTCCCTCCAGCTCCTTCCAAAGGAGATCCTTGAGCTCCTCGAGTCCCTGATGAGCGACCGCAGAGATAAACACGGTCGGAATGCCTGGAGGCAGTTCCGGGCGGATGAGTTCCTTCCATTCGGGTTCGGCGATGTCGGTCTTGGTGATGGCCAGTACGCGGGGTTTGTCGGATAGTTCGGGATTGAACTGATGAAGCTCGTGGGACAGGATCTGGTATTCCTTGCGGATATCTGCGCTGTCACAGGGGATCAGGAATAGAAGGACGGAGTTGCGCTCGATGTGGCGCAGGAAGCGGGTACCCAG
>CAYXKO010000151.1:0-6111 GCA_964465435.1 uncultured Saprospiraceae bacterium
TGATGTGCTCCGGACAAGGTGAATTTCGCCCGGTTGTGGTCAAACAGGGACGCGGGTTTCCAACTCTCAAAACCGTGACATTTCTGACAATCATTGGACAAGGTGTTGCGGTGGCCATCCTGATGACAGGAGACACAATTGGTTTGTAACCCCAAATAGGTATTGGGTTTCTTTTTGAGCTCCGGATCGCGGATGTGATCCGGCTTGTGACAGCTCCTGCAATCCACCCGGGCATGCGCTCCATTCAGTTTGTAGCCTGTCTTGCCAAGGTCAAAACTTTGCTTGTCAAAACGGATGATCTCGAATTTGACCCCATGGTGCTCGCTGTGGCAGGATATACAAGTTTTGGACCTCACTTCCTCGGAGGCATGAAAACCCTTGCGCTCGTTGATGCGCGATTTCAGCTGGAAATGGCAATTCAAACATTTTTGTTCTGACACCTTGCTCCCCAGTTCATGACACTGGGTACAGTTGCTGATCCCTTCCAGGTGGCTGTGTCCCTGGGATAATTTGCCCGGGGAGATCTGTGCGCTCAGTGTGAAAGCAACCGCAAGGAATGCACCGGTCAGAAGCAGGCATTGCATCCGTTTTGCCAGGCTTGCGATCCAGTTCATTTCTTGTGGGATTTGACGGTGTAACCAAATCTCTTGGTGATCTCGATGCCCGCCTTTTGTAAAAACTGTGTGGGCAATTCTCCACCTGCGAATATGTAAACCAGATCATTGGGCAGGGTGCGATCTTCGGCGGGTTCGCTCAAGCTGAGGACGACCTCCTTTTCCCGGATCTCGCGCACGTTGGAATTGAGGATGACCTGAAGCCGGCCGCTGCGTATTGCTTCCTGTATGTTTTCGTTGTTTTGAGGCTTCAGTCGGCTGAATTTGTCGCTGCGGTAGGAAAGCGTCACCCTGTTTTGGTCTGCGAGCAGCAATGCGCTCTCGATGGCCGAGTCTCCCCCGCCTACCACCAGTATATCCTGATTAGAGATCGCTTCCGGTTCCAGCAGGCGGTAAGCCACTTTCTCAGAAACCTCGCCGGGTACGCCCAGCTTCCTGGGGCTTCCCCGCCGGCCAATCGCGATCAGCACCCTCGCGCTCCGGAACTGCTTCCCATTGGCCGTGGTCAGTTGAAAGCCGTTTGGAATGGCCGACAGATCCTCCACTTTGTGATTCTCGAGGATGCGGATGTCGTGTCGGGTTATGGATTCCTCCCAGATCTTCAGCAGCTCGGACTTGCGCGTCTGAAACAATTTCACCTTACCATATAAAGGTAGGTCCATGGGGGCGGTCATGACAATCTTGGCTCTTGGAAAATTAAAAACCGTCCCCCCCAGTGAATCCTGCTCGAGGGTGACTGCCTTGAGTCCCAGTTTTTTAGCCTGCAGGCTTGCAGAGATCCCGGCCGGCCCGGCTCCTATGATCACCACGTCGTATTCCAAACCGTGGTTTTTGTCCAGGGAGGCGCGCATGTGGTCCATGGCCTGCCTGCCCTGTTCGACGCTGTTTTTGATGAGACCCATGCCGCCCAGTTCTCCCGCAATAAAAATGCCGGGGACGTTGGTTTCAAAATTCTGATTGACGTGAGGGAGGTCCACACCCCGCTTTTCCGTGCCGATCCTGAGGGTGATCGCTTCGACCGGACAGGCGTGGAAACAGGCTCCGTGGCCTACGCAATGGGAGGCATTGATCAGGGTGGCCCGGCCATTGCGTATGCCGAGGATGTCCTCTTCGGGACATGCCTTCAGACAGGCCCCGCTCTGGATGCAGGTATTGGTATCTATGACCGGATGCAGGGAAACCGGTTCATGCACTCCTGCCTCCACCGCCAGGGCGATTTTTTCGTCTACGCGCTGGCTCTCCTTTTTTAACTTTCTGAGATAAATGAAGAGAACCACGGCCACCAGCAATCCTGCCAGACCGTAAATCAGTAATTCCTCTATGATCACCTCTCCCATCAGAAAGCCCAGGTATAGCCAAATGCAAGCGTGATCGCCACGTGGATGACCATGATGATGAGCATGATGATCGCAAAGGGCAGATGCGCCACATGCCAATAACGGAATAGTTTCTGCATCAATTGCAGATTATCGATCTTTCTTGCTACGGACTGCTCGCGTCGGATCAGGGAAGCAACCAGGCTGATCTTGGTGTCTGGCAGTTTCTCTGCGCGCAATTTGGACTTGAGCCCGGCCAGTCTGGACCGGTCTTCGAAATAGCGGGAAAAAAATCCCTTCAATCCGGATCCACCGGATTTCTGCTGACCGGAGGAATGCAACCAGCCCTGGATGTATTCCGGCAGACCCTCCGGCCATACCTGATGCATTTCAGTCTCCAGGGATTCCTTCATCTGGCGGATCTCCGAGAGGCTCAGCTCCCGTCCCTGTATGGTGCGGGGGATCTGGTTATAGATGAACCGGCCGATCACGCCACTGAGCATCACGGCCACCATGCTCCAGAAAGCGATGGATACGATGCCTCCAAATTTAAAGGCTGTATGGAACAAGACCATGACCGGTCCCAGGGTACACAGAAAGATATGAAACTCCAGCCAATATTTCAGAACTCCCAATCTGGATAGCGAACGAAACCGCTTTCTGGCCATATATCCGAATACCCCGATCAGGATGATCAGCGTACCGAAGATTCCCAGCCCATGCCCAAACAAACCACTGGGCTTCAAGCTTTCGTGTGCAGGATGATAAAACCGCTCTTCCAGCGGGGAGGAATAATAGGACAGACCTGTCACCGCGAGAAAAACAAAAACGCCCAGTACGATCAGTACCAGGGTCCAGATGTAAATTTTGTGGGCCAGAGGAGACATCAGAGTCGGTTTTGGAAAGGGAACATATATGACAAAAATAAGACAAAAAACGAGTGCCTGTATGGAAAATTGAAGCCGATCAGAAGCCAATCTGACCGTTATAATGCTAATTAATTGATCCAATTGAAATTGAATTAGGGCCCATTCTGAAAATCAGGCACATTTTTTGCATTCCTGATGGCATAATGAAGGCCATCATTCCAGTAGCTGGCGCGGGCACCAAACTGCGCCCTTTCACCTACACCCAGCCCAAGCCCCTGATCCCGGTGGCGGGCAAGCCCATTATTGCCTTTATCCTGGACCAGATGATCGAAACCGGTATCCGGGATTTCATCTTCGTGATCGGATATCTGGGAGACAAGGTGCGGGAATACCTGGAAGAACACTATCCGGACATAGATAAAAAATACGTCCAGCAAAACGACCGGCAGGGACTGGGTCAGGCCGTGTACAGCTGCGCCCCTTTGATCGAGCCAGGCGAAGAGGTCCTGATTCACCTGGGAGACACCATTGTGGACATCGACCTGCAGGTCCTGCTCAACTCCAGGCACCACACCCTGGCCATCCGCAAGGTGAGCGATCCCCGCTCTTTTGGCGTGGTGGAGCTGGACGAGGAAGGCAAGATCAAAAAACTCGTCGAAAAACCACAGATCCCCAAATCAAACCTGGCCCTGGTAGGCCTCTACTTCATCAAGGACTTCGACGCACTCCGGGAGGCCCTCGAATACAACATCAACAACAACCTGCGCACCCGGGGAGAGTTCCACCTCACCGACGGGCTCATGCAGATGATCCGGAGAGGCCAGAGCTTTGAAACCATGGAGGTAAAAAACTGGTTTGACTGTGGCAAAAAAGAGCAACTGCTCATCACCAACGCGATCATGCTGGCCCGCAGGGAAGACCTCAAGCAGGCCCCGGAATGCAACAGCTGCATCGTCATACCACCCGTGATCATCGGAGCGGACTGCGAGATCAGAAACAGTATCATCGGCCCCAATGTGACCATCGGCGACGGAGCCAGACTGGATCACACCATCCTACGGGATGCCATCGTAGGCAACTACACCATCCTGGAATCTATCCTTCTCCAAAACTCCATCATCGGAAACGACGCCGTCATCCGCGGTCGTGCCGAGAGTTACAACATCGGGGATAATACAGAGATCGAATTATGATGTCATTCCTTCATCCGGGAAAGTGCTTCCTTGGTTTTTGCATTGATGGGGAGAAATGAATCCCAAAATTAATTCACACCTTCTCCAACTAATCGCCGATCAGCAACAGCCTTCTGGCAATCACAGGTTTTCCTTCCCGATATAGCACTGCGGTGTACAAGCCCGGCGGAAAATCTTTTGTATGGATGACATTGCTTCCCTGAAGGATTCTTTGTTGTTTCAAAATCTTACCGCAAGTAGAGATGAGATGGAGCATCCAGTCTTCTCCATTGTGGTCCGGAAGATTCAGAACGAAATGATCCGTGGCGGGATTGGGTATGAGGCTTATCCGATCCCAATTATATGATATATCGGTCACCGAAGTGCTTAGAAACTCCTTCGTGCTGTCGCACAGTTGTCTGCCTTCTGTGGTGCGAAAAGTCATAATATTGGGTACGGAAAAGGCAAGCCGGGTCGGCATGGTAATCGCATCCACTTCAAATCCACAATCCTTGCCTTTGCGATTGGGATGGTGGATGACGTGCATAATCTCGGCAGTAGAAGCTGGAGAGACATAGATCCTGCAATCAGGCCCCAAAAACATGGTACCAAGACTATAAGGCCAGCCTGTCGATTTGGTGAATCTCCTCACATGTCCTATCTCAACAACCGATGACTCAATGTCCTGATCCCACAGATCGTACTGATACAAAAAAGTATCCTGAGTGATATAAAGAAACCGACTATCCGGTGAGAAACAAGTCCCACGGACAAATGCAGAATCCCTTGGTGTCCTGATTTTTCGAAGATTGTAAAATCGCCCTAAAGTTCTATCAAAGTCATAAAGATATATTGCTTCTCTAAATCTTCCAGTCAAATGAATTTTTCCATTAGGACTAAAACGAGTTTGAAAACTGAAGCCATCACCAATATGCTTTATATGAAGTCCAATGGACTGACTATCAATGCTGATTAAACCACTTTTTCCAACAAGAGCCAAATACATCATATCCCTATTATAAGCTGGAAAACAAACCCACCATTTATCGCCAGATGAATGTTCGACAGCACATAAGCTGGTATTAGTGCTCCAAGTAGGATTGAATGAAATATTTTTCTCAATCACTTCAAATTTTCCAGTTGGGCTTTTATCTATTATGGTGTAATAAATATTATAACAAATAACATCTTGCAATTCTCTATTTGGTTCTCCATCCTGATGGATCAAAATATACCTTTCATCCCAGGATGGGCAACTGATAAAAAAATTGCCGTTAATTACTGGATAATATTGATCACTTGTTTTTGGATCACAATATAAGTCATAAGTTGGTCCCGGATTTAATCCGCTACCATTGGGTAAAATATTAGCTTGAGCATCCATTACTGAGCATCCGTCAGATAACAGAATCAGCTCACCCAATTTGTCACAAATAAAACTTCCTGAATAGGAAAATCGAAAAGTTTTCTTTGCAAAGAGAAATTCTTTTTGGACTTTGGGTCCAGTGAAATCTAGTTTAGAAATTCCCCATCCATTGGGTGGGTCATCTCCATAACCCATGGGCCAGATATAGTCGTATTTTTGAGAAACAACAAGCTGAAGTGGCACTAACAGGGAAGAGATCAGGAGAAAAATAGCCTGGATGAGCGATAATAATATATGGGTGGTTTTGTTCATTTTTAAAATTGAATCAGCCTTCCACTTCTGCTTGATTTGTCAGAAAATATATTTCTTAAAATGCCCATGATAAGAGTCTTTTCGGATTCCTTTTTGCAAATATAATGAACAAAGATTCAGATTCAGCTCTGAATTATAACATATAATTTCTTATCACACCTGCCAAAATAATTTATGTAATTTTACTTTCCCACTTTTTGTCGCACGACCGACCGATCCCTGCCATTGGCAGGGTATCGCACGACAGTGCGATAAGGGAGGGAGCGCGTTAGCGCATGGAGAAAGCCAAACAATAGAATGGGTCATCGGGGTAGCCTCCACCAAGCCAATCACAGGGGTGATTGGTTCCTTCACTAAGAATTGCCTTAGTGGCAATTCTTTCACGCCTTGGCGTGACCGTTCAGTCAGGCCGCTGACGAAAAGGCTCTTAAAATTCCTTCATATTTTGACATCAGACTCAAC
>CAYXKO010000152.1:0-6099 GCA_964465435.1 uncultured Saprospiraceae bacterium
CAAGCATGATCAAAAATAGCACAATACCAAAAAACAAGATCAATATCACCCCGAAGACCACATATATCTTACCGGTGCTTCTCATAAAATCCAATGAGCCTGCGGTAAGCGAGAGTAAACTACCGAACAGTAACAAGGTTGATATAATTATTCTTTTTAATGGCATTGCAGGCACAAATGTCCGATTAATTTGTATATTGCAAAAACTTTATGTGTTCAAATTGTCGTCTTGCCAGGTTTTAAAATCCTGTAAACGCATGACCCGGTATTTCAAATCCGAAAGCCAGAATCCAAGCAATATAAATCCGATCACCGCAGGATAGAAGACCAGCCGAAGTGCGTTATCCATATCCTCACTGCCAAACGCCGGATTGCCCCCGTTGCCCGGATGCAGGCTGTCTGTCAGCCTCGGAAGTACAAAAATCAAGGGTATAATGGCCACAACAGCAAAAATATTGTACGCAGCTGAAATACGGGCCCTTCGATCCCGATCCTCGACGTTGAATCTCAATATAACATAGGCCAGGTAAATAAGCATGGATAATGCTGCCATATTGAGTTTAATGTCATTGGTCCACCAGGTATCCCATGTGAACCTTGCCCAAAGCGACCCTGTCAGCAAACCCAGGATCCCAAACAAAATAGCCACATAAACCTGAGAATAGGCTCTCAAGTCATCTTCGGATCGACCATGGCGAAGGACCTTTATGGAATTAACCAGTGATCCAAACATTAATGCAAACATCCCAAACCAAATCGATACATGAAAGAAAGTATTCCGTATGGTTTCGTAAAGAATGTTTCGGTAGGGAAACCTGAAATTGGATTTGTAGTGGAACGAAGGAACTCCGCCTTGGCTCCATGCCAGACCACCCTCCTGTAGATTCACTGAATCTTGTGCTAAAATTAGTTTAGACGGGATAACCGAGGACCCATCAAACTCGGAATCTACGATCACACTCGCCTGTACCAGCTTTTGCTTTACAGGCAAAAATCTAGGTAAAACAAAACTTGCGGTCAGTTTGGTGTCATCCTCTGCACGAACATCCAGGGAGTGTAACAAAAATGAATCTGCAAGCTTGATAAATACGCGGGGAGAACCCTGAAGATAAAAAGTATTATAGCCATGGACAGCAAGGCTTATGGTGTCACCGGCCTTAAACCTGACAGGGGAAATGTCCAGTATCCCGGGTTTTAAAGGAACCAACAAGCCTCTGATCAAAACAAAAATCAAAAGCAAAACAGAAAGCCATTTCCACCAAGATATACCCAACATTACCCTTAGTTTTTCCAGATTAATGGAAGAATGATAAAAACCAACGCTATTGCAAAAAGTGTTATTCCAAAGATGATTCGAATCTGACTGGCTTCTCCAAATATCTCACCCCCTGATAATATGGATAGACCGGTCAGATATCCAGCCCCAAAAAGAGGAAATACCAGGGGCAGTACCAAAACGGTAAATAATAATGATTGGTTGGAGGATTGAGAAGAAAGAATGGAGTTGAACGAAAAAATAATGGATACCGCTGCATTAAACACGAGCAACAAAGCCACCCATCCGATATAATTTATTTCTCCGGGAGGCATCAGGATCAGAAAAATAAAAAAGAGCAATAAGGCCAAACAATTGAGCAGTATAAAAAGGAAGATATTTTTAACCAGATACAATAAAAATGGATCGTATAGCTGGTGTGAAAGCGCCTTGTACCGGCCCAGATCTTCCTCAAATACGCGATATCCGCTAAAAAAACTAACGAAAAGGAGCACGATCCAGTACAAAAGATTCCACTCTTCCGGTCCATCCTTTCTGGAAAAAAAATAAACCAGATAAGCCGCCCCGGTCAAAAAAGCAAAAACAGCGCCTAATTGCTGAAAGCTCCTAAATTCTCTTAGAAAATCTTTCCTGAGTAAAAGAATGATCTTGGCTCCCATTTCGCAATGGCAAAATTAACCCAATATCCCAAAGTTTCAGGTTAACAATCACAAAAGCCATGGAATCAAACGAGCAAAACTAATTGATTACAAGGATTTTATATTAAGATATATTTTAATGTATAACAAATTAAATTAACGCTACATATACATTATAATAAATTATTATATTTGCGACAAATATTCTCCATGCGACTAGTCTCTAAGATCATACTTACGATTACTTTCTTTTCTATCGTTGCTGGAACCCTTATTGCCCAGTCAGATCAATATTTGGAAATCAAAGCCACCAAAGGACAAACTGCTTTCGGCCTGTTGCGAAAATACAAGCTCCTGGATCAGGCCTGCCACCTGGATGCTTTCTTCGTGCTAAATGACATGAAACCTACTGAAGGAATCGTTGCCGGAAGGAAATACAAACTACCTGTGAAACTCGTCCGGTTTGATGGAAAAACAATTCGCACATCATTGAATATCAATGAAATAAAAAAGGCAAAAGAGATTGAAGCATACAATCAAGAGGTTCTTTCCGAAAATTTAAGAAAACAAGACTATAAGAAATCAAAGCTGCTTTGGGTCCCGTTGGCATTTGAATCCTGCAATGTTCAAACTGCCTCTTCAAAAACCAAGACTCAGAATGATATTTCAGTCCAGAAAAACAAAAGCCTCCCCCAACCATCAAGAGATCTTGCCAATCAGTCACCCAAAAGATCAAAAAAGGTATTGGTTGCCGATGCCAAACTGGACTCTGCCAGAGTAGCGGAGCTGTATGGCAAATACTTACCTGAGGATTCTGAAAACCTTGCTTTCGCCAGGAAATCCAAAACGCCGATAGCTACTCCGGTATCAGGCAGAACAGTTACCGTAGATCTATTCGGAAAAGATAAAAAGGAGGTCACCATAGAGTCTGATGTATTAAGAAATCAGGTGTTTTATATTGTCCCCGGACACGGAGGACCGGATCCGGGAGCCATGGTCAAACATAGCTCCGGCAATACCTTGTGTGAAGATGAATATGCTTATGACGTAAGTCTTAGACTGGCCAGAAATCTGATCAAACATGGCGCTGTTGTACATATCATAGTTCAGGACAAAATTAACGGCATCAGGGATGAACGCTACCTGGATTGTGATAACAACGAAAAAGTGATGGGAGACCTTCTGATGCCTGTGAGCCAGAAAAAACGTCTCAGGCAAGGTATGGCCAAAGTAAACCAGCTTTACCTCAACCATAAACTGGACGGGATCAAAAAACAATGGATGATCTCAATTCATATTGACTCCCAACCAGAAGAAAACAGGCAGGATGTATTTTTCTATTATCAGGCAGACAGTAGAAAGAGCCGCAACAAAGCCCAAAATCTGCAGAAGGTTTTTGCTTCGAAGTACAAGGAATATCAGGGAAGAGATTATAACGGATCTGTTACTACCCGACCCTTGTATGTAATCAGAGCTTCAAATCCGGATCCTATTTTTGTTGAACTTGCCAACATCCGGAACCCAAAAGACCAGGAAAGAATTTTATCTCCTAAAAACAGACAAGTCCTGGCCGATTGGATGCTCGAAGGTTTCTTGGACTAGTGGATTCATCTCTTTAACATTCGCTAATTTCAGTAAGATCTGTTTATAAATCCTGCACATTAATAGCCATTTCCTCCAGGTTTCCTCCAGGTTTGCTCCAATCTGTTATGTCGTTATCCCAAATTTCCGATAAACGGCCTGATTCATTGTTCCAGGCAAATAGGCTCGGCCTAATTTGTTGATCCGAAACATCGCAATATTCGGTGTAAGATCTTCCTGATCACCAGTCAGATTGCATCAGTTTTATAAAAATAAAAATGATGGATAAGACAGAAACCTTTAAGCGCTTTTAATTCTTATACCAATCTGTTTTACAAGGCCTTATACCCAATTGCATTTCTACCCACACATGGCTCAGCATAACCCTGAATATTGAGCTCCACTGCTGAATTTAAAGGACTCAAAAAAAAGAGCCCATATCCGAAGATATAGGCTCCTGTAAGAATTTTACCTGGTTCTTATCACAAAGGATCAGGAAGAATATTCGCGTTTTTTGGGCAGGACCATAATATCCTTAAATAGCTTTTGACCTGTGCCCGCAGGTATCTTCTTGCCAATGATCACGTTTTCCTTAAGTCCTGACAAATCATCAGATTTTGCAGCAATGGCTGCTGAACTAAGGACTTTGGTGGTTTCCTGGAATGAAGCAGCAGATATCCAGCTGCTGGTTCCCAATGAGGCGCGGGTAATACCCAACAACAAGGGGCTTGACGTGGCAGGAACTGCATCTCTAAATTCGACCAGCTTCTTGTCGTTTCTCTTCAGGAAGGAATTTTCCTCTCTGAGCTGCCTGATCGACACCAGCTGTCCACGCTTCAGCTTGGCACTATCACCTGCTTCTGTTACCACCTTCTTTTCAAAAACAGAATCATTCTCACTGATGAAATCCCATTTATCAACGGGTTCTCCTTCCAGAAGAGTCGTATCCCCCGGATCTTCAATCTGAACCCAACGCATCATTTGACGCACGATTACCTCAATGTGTTTGTCGTTGATATTGATACCCTGTGACCGGTACACTTCCTGTACGCCATTCACCAGATAGGACTGCACTGCAAACAAACCTTTAATTTGAAGGATGTCCCGCGGAGCAATGTTTCCATCGGACAATGGTGTTCCTGCGCGTACGAAATCCCCTTCCTGAACAAGAATGTGCTTTGACAAACCAATCAGATACTTTCTTCTTTGGCCTGTTCTCTCGTCTTCAACGAAGATCTCGCGGTTACCTCTTTTGATCTTACCATAGATCACAATTCCGTCAATCTCAGACACAACTGCCGGATTGGAAGGATTCCTGGCTTCAAACAATTCGGTAACCCTTGGGAGACCTCCTGTGATGTCTGAAACCTTGCTCACGTTTCTTGGAATTTTACCAATCCTTTGTCCGGCGACAATTTCGGAATTATCCTCGATGGTGATATAAGCTCCTACCGGCAGAGAATAGTTTTTGAGCTCTTCTCCGGATGCACTCAGGATGCTGATTGATGGAATTTTCTTCTTGTTCTTGGATTCAATAATGATCTTTTCAGAATAACCGGTCTGATCATCGCGCTCCATCCTGAAGGTAATCCCTTCTTCAATTGAATCAAATTTAATGATTCCAGGGTATTCAGAAATGATCAATGCGTTGAATGGGTCCCAGTTACAAATCAAATCTCCCTTCGTTACCTTTTGGCCGTCTTTTACAAACAGATAGGAGCCGTATGGAATATGCGCACTGGTCAGTAATTTCTTTGTGTCAGAATCGATGACCTTGATTTCTCCTGAGCGCGAAAGAACTACGTAAGTTCTTGCACCATTGTCGTCCGTCGACTCAGCTATTTTGATGCCGTCAAATTCAATTACACCATCAAACTTGGCCGTGATTTCAGATTCAGACTTGGATACTGCTGCCACACCACCCACGTGGAATGTCCTAAGGGTAAGCTGCGTTCCGGGTTCACCGATGCTCTGGGCTGCAATGATCCCTACAGCATCTCCCATTTCTGCGATACGGCCAGTTGCCATGTTCTTGCCATAGCACTTGGTACAAACCCCCTTTCTGGATTCACAGGTCAGAACGGATCGGATCATTACAGACTCTACTCCTGATTGTTCGATGGTACTTGCCATCTTGATATCTATGAATTCTCCGGCCTCAAGCAAAACCTCTCCTGTAACCGGATGCTCGACATGATTGAGCGTATATCTGCCCTGTATCCTGGATGCAAGGTTCTCGATCACCTTGTCGTTATCGATCAGTGCGGACGTGTCTATACCTCTCAATGTGTTGCAATCCACCTCAGTAATGACGACATCCTGAGCCACATCCACCAACCTACGGGTCAGGTAACCTGCGTCTGCCGTCTTTAAGGCTGTATCCGCAAGACCCTTACGCGCACCGTGAGTGGATATGAAATATTCCAATACGGATAGGCCATCCTGAAAATTGGACAGGATTGGGTTTTCGATAATGGCACTTCCTGTGTCACCGGATTTCCTTGGTTTGGCCATAAGCCCCCTTAATCCGCACAATTGCTTGATCTGCTGCTTGGATCCACGCGCACCGGAATGGAGCATCATATAAACTGAATTAAAGCCGCC
>CAYXKO010000153.1:0-6088 GCA_964465435.1 uncultured Saprospiraceae bacterium
CTTACGATAGAAGGAAAAGAAATCCCCAAATACCACTCAGCCGTGGTGGATCCCACCCGGGATCTTATGATTCAAAACGGCGCACAGGAGAGTAAGATCCTGATTTTGCAGGGCCGTCCGATCAACGAACCCGTCATCCAATACGGTCCTTTTGTCATGAATACCAAAGAGGAGATCCAGCAGGCATTTGATGATTTTCATGCCACCCGTTTTGGAGGTTGGCCCTGGGGGCGTTACGATCAGGTGCACGACCGAAGCGAAGGAAGGTTTGCCCGGCACGCCGATGGACGTCTGGAGACGGGCGTCTGAGAAAATTACAGGAATTATTTTTCGGAGTGACGAGGCTCAGCTTTGAGCCATTTCTTCTTTTTCTTTGTTCAGGGATTCCCCGCAATTCCAGCAATATTGGGATCCTCTGTGATGGTCGGTGGTGCCGCATGAATCGCAGTGCTGTGTAAAGTCCATTTTCGGTTGCTTGAATTTTCCGATTTCAGCAGTCACGATGCCCGTGGGCACGGCAATGACCGCATAACCCAGAATCATCACCAGGGAGGCAAGAAACCGGCCCACCGGTGTGACGGGTGAGATATCTCCATAACCCACCGTAGTGATCGTCACGATGGCCCAATAAATGCTGATCGGGATGCTCTCAAATCCTGATTCCGGATGTCCGGATTCAACCACGTACATCACGCCGCCAAATGCTGAAACCATCAAAAGGATAAAGAGCAAAAAGACGGTTATTTTCCTTCTGCTTTCCTGAAGGGCGCCCATGATGACGAGTCCGCTGTGGGTGTATTCGCTCAGGTTCAGGATCCTAAAAATTCTGATCAGTCTGAGTACCCGGATGATGCTCAGGAATTGACCGCCGGCCATAAACAGGCTCAGATAACTGGGAAGGATGGACATCAGGTCCACCAGGCCGAAAAAACTGAACAGATACACGCTTTTGTTTTTGACCACGTAGATCCTGAGCAGGTACTCAAGGGTGAAAAATATCGTTACGATCCATTCCAGGGTTAGCAAAATTTCTCCATATTTTGCATGATAACCCGGAACGCTGTCTAACATCACGATCAAGGTACTGAACAAGATCGCATACAAAATGGCCAGGTCAAACATTCTTCCGGCTTTTGTATTGGATTCGAATACGATGTTATGCAGTCTCTCTTTATTCATAGGGAA
This sequence comes from uncultured Saprospiraceae bacterium, assembly GCA_964465435.1. Classification (GTDB taxonomy): domain Bacteria; phylum Bacteroidota; class Bacteroidia; order Chitinophagales; family Saprospiraceae; genus Vicinibacter. The sequence continues at coordinate 1,186 of CAYXKO010000153.1, forward strand.
ATCCGGTTTATAAAACAGTTGGTTTTCTCTAAAATTAGGGTCAAAAGGTTTTGTCCATTTACAGTAAAAACAAGCTTAAAGTTAAAGAAATGAATTGATACCCGAAACAGGTTTTGCCAATGCGGATTATTGTGCCAGGTGCTTCTTTTTTACCTGGCTGATCAGGGCCAGCGCCAGGCAAAAGAAGAGGATCAGGCTTAATACGCTGTAACGCATACTGCCGGTAATTTGATCCACAAATCCAAACATGAAGCTTCCCATCACGATCGAGACGTAAAAAACCACGTTGTAGAAACTGAAGAAGCAGGTGACATCTTCGTGACCATGGGGAATGAGTTTTGAAAAAGTAGATCTGGAGACGGATTGGATGCCTCCTATGACCATACCAACCAGCGCGGCGATGAGGTAAAACATGGCTTTGCTCGTTACGGAATAGGCCAGCACGCAGATCGCGATCCATAATACGATCATAATCTTCATGCTGAGTATGTTGTTTTTCAGTCTTGCGATCGCGGCAAACAACAGCGCACCGCCAATGGCAACGACCTGCAGCAATAAAATGACGAGGATCAGTTCGGCGGATTCAAATCCCAATTCCTTTTGGGCAAAGGGAGATGCCAGGTAAACCACGGTCTGCACCCCTGCGCTGTAGAATAAAAAGGATGCAAGAAAAAAGAAAACTTCCCTTTTTGCACGTATGATCCTCCAGGCCTTCCTGAGTTCGTCAATGCCGTGCATGATGCTGAACGACGATCCATGGACCTTTTGGTCAGCAGGCAGCCATGCGAACGAAAACTGGCTGAAGCCAAGCCACCAGGCACCCACGGCAAAGAAGGCGATCCTGATCGGCAGATGTTGTGCCACGGACTCCGCCCCAAAGCCAAACCAGTCGGGTTTCTGGATCATCGCCAGGTTGGTGATGAGCAGGATTACACTGCCAACATAACCGTAGGCATATCCTTTGGCACTGAGCTGATCACTTTGAGAAGGGGGTACGAGATCGGCCAGGTAGGAGTCGTAAAATACAAGGGACGAGGCATGACAAATCGCAGCGCCGGCAAATGCTGCCAGGCAGATCCAGAGCGTATCCATGCCATTGAAAAAAAACAGCTCCATGCAACACAGGCTGCCTACCATAGTGAACAGCCTCATGAAGAATTTGCGGTGTCCCCCATAATCCGCAATCCCGGACAGAACAGGGGATAAGAAACATACCAGGAGGTATGCAAACGAAATCGTATAGGCGTAGAGGGAGGAGTTGCTGGTGGATCCGGCTGCCGTCCTGATCTCAGGGTCTGTGACGGAAATGAAAAAGGTAGGAAAGATGGTGGTCGAAATGACCAGGGAGTAAGATGAATTGGCCCAGTCAAACAACACCCATCCCCATTTTGATTTTTTGCTAGATTCCTGCACACGATAATTTGTGAGGACAAGGATACGAAAATAACGCAGTCGTGGAACATTATATTCATGTGAAATCTCAAATCTGCCCACGGGTATGAATCAGCCGGAGGGCAGTGTTCCGAATTTCCCGCCCGGTTCATTCGCTTTTTGAAAGTTCGCACATATCCATAAATATCTATCTTTGGACTTCAACTATCCTGCCGATGAAGCTCCTGATCCTATCCCGAAACGCAAACCTGTACAGTACCCAAAGCCTGGTCCGGGCCGCCGTTTCACTGGGGCATGAGGTGCAAGTGTACGATCACATGATGTGCAACATCATAGTAGAGAAGTCAAAACCTGCACTTATGATCGGCAATGATTATTTCGGACATTTTGATGCGGTGATTCCCAGGATCGGAGCGTCTGCCACAGCCTATGGAGCAGCCATCATCAGACAGCTGGAGAGCATGGGCATTTTTGTGACCGTTTCGGCTGAGGCCCTGATGAAGGCCCGCGACAAGCTGCATTGTCTGCAGATTCTTTCGGCGCATGGCATCGATGTGCCGCGAACCGGAATTTCCGCAGGCGATTATTGTGCTCCTGTAGTCTATGACCAGATATCCAAGGACAGGGCAGTGATCAAGCTGCTTGCCAGTACCCAGGGTTTGGGCGTCATCCTGGCACAATCCAAAAGTCAGGGGGTTTCGATCGTGGAAGGCTTTCACAGGGCAGGGCAGGAGGTGCTTATCCAGGAATTTATTTCAGACGCCAGGGGGTCGGACATCCGTGCGTTCGTAGTGGATGGACAAGTGGTGGGTTCTATGGTCCGGCAGGCAGTGCCCGGCGAATTCAGGTCCAACATCCACAGAGGCGCCAGTTCTTTCAAGGTAGATCTGGACCCCGCCGAAGAGGCACTTGCGCTGAAGGCTACTGAAATTCTGGGCTTAAAGATTGCCGGCGTAGATATACTCCGGTCCAAAAGAGGTCCCCTGATCCTGGAAGTGAATGCCTCACCGGGCCTGGAGGGAATCGAAGGGACCACAGGGGTCAACATCTCAGAAAAGATCATTCGCTTTGTGGAAAAGGCATCAAAAGATTGAATGGAAAGCATCAACATACAAGGGCAGGAATTCGGTCCGGGGGCGTACGGTATGGTGCGGATCAATGCGGGCAGATTGCCTTCGGGTAACCGCATATCCATTTCTGCCTACATCTACAGGAGCAGGCAACCTGGACCCGTGGCGCTGTTTCTGGGAGGCATGCACGGGGACGAGATCAACGGAGTCGAAATCGTCAGAAGGTCGATCACCGAAGGGCTATACTCCAACCTCAAATGCGGAAGCGTCATTTGCATTCCCGTCTTGAATATTTTTGGATTCATCAATTTCTCCAGGGATGTGCCGGACGGAAAGGATGTCAACCGCAGTTTCCCGGGCAGCATGAGCGGTTCCCTTGCTTCGCGGATCGCACGCATCATCACCCGAAAAATCCTGAGCATCGTCGATTTTGGAGTTGATTTTCATACAGGAGGAAAGGATCATTGGAATATGCCCCAGATCAGATTTACTTCCAGGTCGGAGGAGTCCTATCGTTTGGCCCTTGAGTCGCGATATCCCCTGCTGGTGCAAAAACCGGTCATTTCCAAGTCCCTGAGAAAAGTGGCCCGCGACCTGAAAAAGCCCATTTTGATCTTTGAGGGAGGGGAGGCGCTCAGACTGGACAATCTGGTCATTGAAAAAGGACTCCAGGTGATCCGGAATCTTCTGGTCGCCAAAGGAATGGTGGAAGGCAATCTTCCCGATGTCCGGGGCCCGCTCGTCTTCAGAAAATCCAGTTGGGAACGAAGCCCGGAAGGGGGTATAGTCAGCTACACGCGCAAGGCGGGTGATTTCATTACCCAGGATGAATTGCTGGCCGTGATCAACGATCCTTTTGGTCAAAAGGAAACCAGGGTTTATGCTTCGAGAAGCGGATTTCTGCTGAGTCACAACAATGCCCCTGTGGTCAATCTGGGAGATGGTTTGTTTCACATAGGATACGACAGGATTTATCCATGAAATTGCCGGTAATACTTTTCTGGGTCTTGACACTGTATCATCAGACACTATCCGGACAGCCTGAAAAATGGCAGGAGCTGGTGGACAGGTTTGTCTCTCACAAGGATTTTTTGACAGCGAGCATCGGGATCTCCGTTTCTGAAATCCGCACCGGAGAAACGATAGCCTCTCACAATGAGCAGAAGAGTTTAATTCCTGCATCCACCTTAAAAATACTGAGCTCTTATGCTGCCTTGCATGCAGCAGGCAAGGACTATCGTTTTCCGACGGAATTCCTCGTACGGTCCACAGGCATCACAGACAGCACGCTGTGGGGCGATGTCGTAGTCGCGGGCAAGGGGGACCCCAGCTTTCTTTCCAGCTTGTTGCCCGATAACGCAAACCTCACCTCCCTGACCGATACGCTGGTTCAGCTGCTTCTGGCCAAAGGCATCCGGACCGTCAAAGGAAGCATTCGCGTAAATTCTTCATACATCAGGGACGTACCGGAAAATCCGGAATGGCTTTGGTATGATCTGGGTAATTATTACGGTTCGGGTTATTTTGGATTCAATGCCTATGAAAACTCCGCTCAGCTAACTCTGAAAATACCGGAGGGGCCCAATGAGATATGCGAGATCACGGAAGTGGTGCCATCCTGTCTCCGGGAAAATTATTGCTCAGAGGCAGTTACCGTCGAAACAGGTCCCTTTGTCCCGCTTTATCTGTTGGGTACATCTTCCCACCGGATATATACGGTTCAGGGCCGATTGCAATACGGCAAGGAAAAGACCATCAGCCTGGCTGCTGCCGTCCCCAACCCATCTGAAACTTTTGAATGCATTTTGAGGGATGCCCTTTCTGAAAGAGGAATCCAGATTCAGGACAGTCTTCTGCCAGGCGGGTTTCCAGGGGATGAAATGATTTACCTTCACCAGTCGCAGCCTTTGGACAAGCTGGTCCGCCGTGCCCTGGGCAGAAGCGTCAATCTTTATGCAGAATCATTTCTTCACCTGTCAGGAAAGGTATGGAACGGGGATCCGGACCGGGAAAGGGCACTGGAACAAATGAGGAAATTCTACCTCGGAAAGTCCGGTCAGAAATCAGGTGTGCGCATCCTGGACGGAAGCGGACTCAGCCCCAAAAACAGGATGACCGCCCGCGAGATGACGGAAATCCTGAACGAGATAGCCTCTGACAAGAAAAGGAAATATTTCATCCAGCTTTTACCGGATGTTTCGCAATCCGGCCCGCTGGTGTCCCGGCTATCCAAAAAACCCCGCATGAAGGAAAAGTTCAGAATGAAGAGCGGAAGTATGGAGGGCGTGAGGGCCTACGCCGGATTTATGATGGATGGCCCCAATCCCAAATACAGCATCTCCATCATGATCAACAATTACGATTGCAGTGGCGACGAAATCAAAAAGCATATTTCAGATTTTCTGATACATTTGTCCCAGTTAAAATGAACGCAACATTCA
>CAYXKO010000154.1:0-6080 GCA_964465435.1 uncultured Saprospiraceae bacterium
ACGTCATGACCGCTCTCGTCCGAGCCTCCGATGATGAGGTTTTGGTAGTTGATGGCACAGATCGATTTTTACTTTCCGAATTGTGCCTTTCAGATATTCCTGCAGAAGCCCGGAATGAAATTCTGAAGCGATTTGGAATTAATCCGGATAGTGTTAATCTGGATTTATGCATATATGCTGATTTGTCATCCAGATTTATGCCAGCTCAAGGCAGGTCCTATGATCTCAATGTCAGGGTGGGAGATACCCTATTAACTTCCAGGACAACCATTCCAAAACTAATACCCCTTGATTCTATCTGGTTTGAGCCGGTTCCCGGAAAAATGATCGACTCTTTTGCCCAAATGATTTGTTCGATAAGCGATGAGCCGGGAGAAAGAAATTATTACCGGTACTTTACAGGAAAATCAGGCGAGGCGCTGATAGCAAATTTCAGCTCAGTGACAGATGATTTTCTGTTTGATGGGCAGGAGTTCCAGTTTCCTTTGCAAAAGGCAGAGCCCCCGGGTACTCCTTTTTCTGACACTCTTGGTTATTTTAGAATAGGAGATACAATTCGGATAAAGTGGTGCAACCTGGATCGGGATCATTTTGATTTCTGGAATACGCTGGAAGTGAGCAGAACCCGTCAAGGACCTTTTTCTTCCTATCTTAGGGTGAAATCCAATATCAATGGAGGAATAGGTATCTTTGGTGGCCAAAACTGCATTTATTATACAATTCCCGTTAAGTTATAAAAATGAGTAAAATCAGCAAATTAGAAATTGAGGTAGGACTTGATGATCAGAACATACCTGAGCGCATAAGCTGGAAATCGCTGGATAGCAATCAGCCTCAGCCGTTGGAAGCAAAAGCATTGTTGGTATCCATTTTCGAAAAGGAATCCCTCGACACCCTTAAGCTGGATATTTGGACCAAGGAAATGCAGGTGATGGAAATGGACCGGTTTATGTTTCAAACGCTGAATGCCTTGTGCGAAAGTTATCTAAAAGCTACAAACAATGTTCAATTGTCCAATGAATTCAGGAGCTTTGTGAATCACTTTGGCCTTTCCACAGAAACCATAAGGCCCGATGCGGGCAACTAGTTATTTTTTTGATTTATGTCAGGAATGAGTATAAATCTTCTATCGTATTTATTCCCCGAAAGTTTGCAGGAGTATTTAGAAAATTTACCATCCCACGGGAAAGTAAACGGGATGGTGATTTGCTTCCATGTTTGAGCTCCCATTCGATTTCCTGAATCATGGATGATTCGTAAATCGCAAAAAGAGGATATGCCAAGCCTGTGCCAGGGTCTTTGAAGGCAGTCGCTTTATAAGCATTGTCGCGTGCTAATGCCAATTCCTTCAATTCTTTTATTCCGACATATAACAATTCACAGGCAACCACCATCAGTGCATCAGGTTTCTTTTGAGAGAAGGCGGTGTATATTCCCATTAAAGGGCCTTTTGATGGCTCGAGGTCTGAAATAAGATTGGGAATTTTCCCTATCCAAGCGGCTTGCTCAGATTTGCAGGAAATGAGGACATCATTGCAAACCTGAATCAATACATCTGCCCACCATTTATACAGGGGCATTCCATCCCTTTCAATGAGCATTTTTGGGTAACCCAACCTGGTGCTATCACCTCCGCACAATACCAGTCCAGTCATACCGCGCTTTCATCCAGCTTGAATCTATCCAGTCCTGAATAAATATTGAAACCGTCGCTTTTAAGGAATCCTGTCAGGGTCATTCCGCTTTCAAGGGCCATACAAACAGCCAGATGACTGGGAGCGCCAACGCTCAGTACAACCGGAATGCCCAGAGACATGGCTTTTTGAATCAGCTCAAAGCTGGCTCGTCCACTAAGCACCAGGATATGCTCAGAGGCCGGGAAAAGGTCGTGTTTGAGACACCAGCCTACCAATTTATCCATGGCATTGTGTCTGCCTACATCTTCACAATGATGGATCAGGGTTCCATCCAAATTGAAAAGTCCACATGCATGTACACCCCCTGTTTTGTGAAAAAGCTTTTGATTAGATCGGAGTATTCCAGGAAGTTCAACCATGATTTCAGGTTCAAGCACGCGGTTTAGTTTCTTGGGGACATAAGCCAGGGCATCCATAGAAAGGTCAATGGTGGTCTTCCCGCATACTCCGCAACTTGAATTAGTATAAAAATGTCGATCTATGGCCTTAGCTCTTTCTGCCGCCTCTATACTTACGGTAACAATGGCCGTCTGGTTTTCCATTGCAGTACCGCTACAGGTAAATTTAAAATCAATATCTATTATTTCATTGAGGGATTTGATTAAGCCTTCGTTAAAAAGAAATCCAAGGATCAGATCTTCATCCTGGCCCGGAGTTCGCATTGTAACCGATATTGGTTTAAGTGCAGTATGGCCATCTTTCTGATGCCGAAATATTATTTCGATGGGCTCCTCCACAGCGATGAAATCATCCTCAGATGTCAACTTACCCTTTTGCCATTTTTGAACCCGGCCCCTATATATTCCTGCTTCTTCCATATTGTCAAAGGCTTGTCTTAGGGTCGTTATGGAGGTCATTTGATTCACTTTTATTGTGTTTGGGCCCAAAGCAATGGAAATCTTTTTCCACCAGGATTCTAACCGGAATCTTTCCAGCCATTTCAATAACCGCATCAAAGCCCACCTTATCAGAATGAGACCATTCAGCCACCAAATTTTCTGGCATAAACAGGCGAAAGTGATTGTTTAAATAGCCGGTACTGAACTCTGAAGCCTTAGTGATGATAAGTGAATATTTAAAAACGACTGGTTTGCTTTGATTCATGGGAACGCAAACCTCAATATGTCCATTCAAGGTTAACGAAGCCAGGTCTTCTTCAGAAAGTCTGAATCTTATGGAATTATTACTTAATCTCAATTTCATGATTGAAGGGTTGCATTACAAATTTACAATGGTAATTTTTGGTGGGACCCGAAAAGAAAGAGAAATGTATAATAGGCTCTTCTATGGGGTGTCAAAGGAGCATTTCGACATTTTAGATATTTATTAACAGAATGCGTATGTGCCTGTATATCAGCTACATGATATTTTTATTTTGTATTTTTAACATTGGATTTTGAAAAAAATAAGTCGAATTATTTGAAAATTTAAAAAATGTTTACCTTTGGGTTAATAACGACTCCCCGACGCCTTATATTCCCAAACATTCCGAAATCCCATCATTTTTTTACTGACTTTAAAAACATATAGTTTTATGTGCTATAGGTACTTTATATTATTGTTTTTATTGTGGTCGTACAGATTAGTTGGGCAGGATGTCCATTTTTCTCAATACAACTACAATTATCATAATCTGTCTCCGGCCCTTACAGGGCTTTTTGACGGCGATCACAGGATCACAGCCAATTACAGAAACCAATGGTTGTCTGTTCCTGTCCCGTACATGACATTCAGTATATTTTACGATACGCGAATTGGATTTTCGAGGGGCAGGAACTTTCTGAATCTCGGGATTGGTATGGATTATGACCAGGCAGGGGATTCGAGACTTAATTTGGCGAAATTAGTGGGTAGCCTGTCCTATTCCAGGTTATTGGGCAAGAAACATATGTTGTCAGTGGGCCTTAATCCGGCAATTGCCCAGAGGCGTTTTAACAATGAAAAATTGCGCTGGGATGTACAATGGAACGGTGACAGGTACGATAAAACCATATCCTCAAAAGAGCAATTTAACAATACAGGAGATTTTTTTCTGGATCTGGGTGCCGGTATTGGTTATGACTTTGCGCTTACCCGAAGGACAAGGTTTCACATTCAAACAGCTGTATTCCATATTAATAGGCCCGACCAAAGTTTTGCCGGAATCAGCTCGGTTAAATCAAGGTTGCCGGAAAGGTATTCATTTTCTTCCCAGCTGCAACTTGGTTTAGGAGCTCATTTTGATCTGGTTCTGGGAGCCATGTACGGCAGGCAGCAGGACTATGAAGAAAAACTTGGCATGGGTATGGTCAGACTATACCTAAATAAAACCCCAGGTCAGGTTTTAAATTTGCTGTTGGGGTTCAATGCCCGTCTAAATGATGCAATGATTCCCAATATTGGGGTAGAGTTCAGGAACTGGCTGATATCAGGAAGTTATGATATTAACACCTCTTCATTTCAGACCGCCTCCAGAAAAAGAGGAGGGCCTGAGATCACAGCGCAGTATATTTTTAAAAGTGTGAAAAGTCCGGGTCTCTATAAAAAATGTCCGATTTATTAATCCCAAACTCCTTTATGCTCAAGTTCTCTCTTTCTTTGCTAGTCTTAATCCTGGGCCTGACAAGTTCTGGGGTCAAAGGACAAACATATGCCTCATTCAATAAATATTGGGATCCCATATTGGCAGCCCAGGTCCAGGAAAACCACTACGAGGCTTATTTATTGATAGAGGAGGCCCTCAAGTATAAAAAGATGGAGGACACGCTGCATTATCTTGCGGGTTTGTCGGCTTTCCATCTAAATGCCTTTCAAAGAGCTGAATCGCACTTCAGAAAATTACTAAACCTGGATTTCGAAGACAGGCACCCTGAAATTCGTTTTATGTTGGGAGAAACCCTTTTAAGAATGGGTAGATATCACGAAGGACAGGGTTATTTTCAAACATACCTTGGAATCGCAGAGGAGAGTGATGACAAAAGGGGGATAGCCCAATTCAGACTCGAGCAAATCCAATGGGCGAGAAACAATCTATCCTTAAAGGACCCCCTAATTAAAACCAAGAGGATGGATGGCATTTTGAATACCCTTGAAAACGAATCGGCTCCTATTGAGGTGGATGGTAGTATCTATTACTCCGGTCTTCGTCTGGACCCTAAGGACAAGTCAAAATTGCCCAAACCAATGGGTATGGTTTTCAAATACGACGAAAAAAGCAATAGTCTGGACAGCCTGGAACCAGGAATAGTGGAAGCAAAAGAGTTTGTCTCTAATCCGGCATTCAATGAAGATCGGACTCTTTTCGTCTATACGGTGTGTCATTACAATGAAAACAGCACCTCGGTCCGCTGTGAGTTGTTTCACAAAAGGAAGGGAAAAGATGGTTGGGGAAAAGCCATCCGTTTTTCTGATCCGGTCAATTATCCAGGATACTCTTCCACTCAGGGTAAATTGACAAAAGATCAAAAGACAGGATTTGACAGGCTCTATTATGTAAGTAACAAACCAGGCGGTAAGGGTGGATATGATCTGTACACTGTTTTAATAGATCAGGACGGTCAGGTGTCTTCATCAGAAAATCTTGAATATGTGAACACCGAGGGGAATGAATTTACACCCTTTTTCTCCAACTTTAACCAGACTCTTTATTTCAGCAGCGATCACTATTTAGGCTTCGGGGGACAGGATATTTATAAATACCCAATGAGGGGAAAAGATTCCCTGAAAATAATAAATCTAGGTGCCTCGGTAAATACGAGCTACGACGAACTTGGGTTTTCCTATGGGGCAGACAGAAGGACCAGTTATATGGTTTCCAACCGCCCCGGCTCTATATATGTGGATGAGGTAATGCAGGCCTGCTGCTATGATATCTACAAAGTAATTATCTCTCCGGCGATCGTAGATTTGTTGGTCAATAGTTATGATGCATTTGATACAACGGATCTGGTTGGAGTAAAAATGAAACTCATTGATATCACTGAAGGAGATACCACTTTACAGAATGTATTAAATTCAGACAAATCAGTGAGTAATTTTAAATTGCTGGAGGACAGGGTTTATAAAATTGTTGCTGAGAAGGATGGATATTTGTCAGACTCGTTTACTTTGTCCACTGTTAACTTACCGGATCTTTCACCTATAAAGAGAAAGGTCTATCTGAAGCAGGTGAAAAAACTGAATGCTTTCACTTTTGAAAAAACTACCAATATTCTGCTAAAGGGCGTTACTGTTCAACTTTGGGATATGGACAGCAATAAGTTGGTCGGTGAGGTTTCCAATCCTGATTCAAATAATTTTTCATTTGACCTGATTAAGGGCAGGAATTATCAATTGATAGCATTCAAGAACAAATATGAATCAACCGAATTAAAGATAACACCGATTGAGACAGCCACCGAAGAT
>CAYXKO010000155.1:0-6069 GCA_964465435.1 uncultured Saprospiraceae bacterium
CAAAAACAGGCTTGTTGAGTGCGGCAGGATCAGGAGGATTCCCCTTGTCTTCGTACTTGCTCATATTTCTGTAGAAAACCACAAGTCCGAGCAACATGCCCAGGCCGGCGGCCAGAAATCCCAGAGAATAATCAAATTTTTCTGCCAGATATCCGCAGGTTAGCGGAGCCAAAAAGGCACCTACGTTGATCCCCATATAGAAAATGGTAAAGGCAGAGTCCTTGCGCCGGTCATTCTGATCGTAAAAGGTCCCCAGGAAACTGGAGATGTTGGGCTTGAAGAAACCATTGCCGATTGCCAGAATGGATAAGCCTGAAAACAACAAAAACGTAGTATTCGCGGTAGCTGCGTTGAAGGCCATGATAAACTGTCCGGCAGCCATCATGATGGCTCCCATGACCACCGCTCTTCTGAATCCAAACAAGCGGTCAGCCAGCATTCCCCCTACGATGGGAGCTGCATACAACAAGGCATTGAAAGCGCCATAAATTCCCACTGAACGGTCCATGGATCCGCTCTCGCCCAGGTCTGAAAAAATTTGCTTGGCTATGTAAAGCACCAAAAATGCACGCATTCCGTAAAAGGAAAAACGCTCCCACATTTCTGCAAAAAAGAGGGTGAACAATGCCCTGGGGTGCATTTTTCTTTGGGAAAGCACGGTAAGAGGCACCCAAACGAGCACAAATGCCCAGCCTAAGATCAACAATACTAAAGCGGTATCCATAAAAGACGATTTTGTTTTGTTTGCGCACAAATATAGAGGAATCCGCAATAGTGCGTTAATTTTTTGCAAATGCAGGAATTCGGCCATTAACAAGCCTGTCCCAAATGCAAGACATCAGAAAACTTACTTGGAACCCTGATCCACTTTTAGGCGGTCATTGGCATTGGCCAGCTCCCAGGCCAGGTAGAAGATATGGCGGGCAATTTTTTCCGTCTTGTCAAACAGGATCTTGTCCGCATCGTCCGTGATTCGGTGATAGTCCTCGTGCACGCCGCTGAAAAAGAAGATCGCGGGTATGCCCTTCTCGGCAAAGTTGTAGTGATCGCTACGATAATAATATCGATTGGGGTCGCTTTCGGAATTGTAGGTATAGTCGAGGGTCAATCCGGACCTACCCAGGTTCACCTCTTCGTGGATGCGGTGCAGATCCTTGGATAACCTGTCAGAGCCAATGACGTAAATGTAATCGGTCTTGTCCTTGTATTTGGTATCTGTCCGTCCCACCATATCGACATTGATGTTGACCATCGTGTTTTTAAGGGGAATGACGGGATCGTTGACATAATACATGCTGCCCAGCAGACCTTTCTCCTCACCGGTGACCAGCATGCAGAGCACAGACCTTCTTGGGCCCAGACCTGCCTGTTTTGCTGCCTGAAGGGCCTTGGCGATCAGGATCACACTGCTGGTGCCGGAAGCATTGTCATCAGCCCCGTTGAACACTTCCTTGCCCCTCATCCCGATGTGATCGTAATGCGCGGTAAGGATCACCAGCTCATCCTTCTTGTCCGTACCTTCAATGTAGGCCAGGACATTCCTGCCTTTTACCTGGTTGGCATCCCGCTGCTGCTCCAGAGAAATCTTTCTCTTGATCAAGACAACTTTTGGCTTTCCCTTAGACTTTATCTTGTCCCTGGCTTGAATGACTTTCTTGGTGTAAGGGCCCAGTAATTTGGAGACCAGGGTGCCGGATAAATAAAGCGAGTTGGTCTGGGGCGGGCGGGATGCCTCATCCTTGGCCAATAATACGGATGGGCTCAGTATATCCATCCTTTTTGCATCAGCCAGCTCCTTGAATTTGTCTTCTACGATCAATACCAGTTTCACTCCCTTGCTATGGGCGGTCCGCAATTTCAAAGTCAGATCCGTGCTCCATTCTGACAACTCCTTTTTTCCGGTCACATGACTGATTCCGTTTTTGCCTACAGGCTCGCCCTTGTAGATCAGAATCACTTTTCCGGCTACATCCTGATTTTTGTAATCGCTGTAGGCGGGATCATCGATTCCATAACCCAGAAAAAGGACCTCTTCCGCATCCAGGCTGAGATTCTGATTATCCCTGGCCAGGCTGACATAGTCCCATAAATTGCGGTATTCAAAATCGTCAATTTTAAAAATCATTTTTTTCCAGTAAACCCATTTGAAGCTTACGGTCTGAAAATGATCTGTCATTCCCGGAGGAGCGCTGATTTCATATTTGCGAAATCGGGATGCAATGTACTCTGCGGCGCTGTCATTGCCGGGAGATCCCAATTCTCTTCCCTTACAAGAATCCGAAGCAAGGTATAGAAGAATTTCCTTCAGCTCATCTCGTTGGATGGTCTGCGCAATTTTGGTGACAGGATCTGTGAGTCTGGGTCCATCCGATGGTGTGCTGACTCCGCTGAAATACTTTTCCTGGCCATGGGTCGCAGGCAACAAAAGGAAAAGAATGGCCGATAGGATCCAGTATTTGCTCACTCTTCGATTTTATCGACCCTGGCCTGGTGCCTGCCCACTTCAAATGTCGCATTCAAAAAGGCGGTCACAATATTTCTAGCTTCTTCCTCCGTAACAAAACGACCCGGCAAGGCCAGCACGTTTGCATCGTTGTGTCTTCTTGCCAGTGAGGCGATCTCAGGATTCCAGCAAAGCGCACAGCGAATGCCGCTTACTTTGTTGGCCGCCATGGCGATCCCGTTGCCGCTTCCGCAAATGACTATGCCAAACTGAGCCTGTCCATCCGCAACCGTGGCAGCCACTTTTTTACCGTAATCCGGATAATCAACCGAATCGCTCGAATAACATCCATGGTCCACCACAGAATAACCCAATTCCGGCAACCAGAAAAGGAGATTTTCTTTGAGCGGAAATCCCGCGTGATCAGACCCTATTGCAATCACCTGGTGCATCTTGGAAGTTTTAATTGATTACAGGAGCAGGATTGTATTTGGCAAGAAGTTTCTTAATCTCTTCCTCAAACGCAGCATCCTGAAGCTGAGGCAAAATGCTGATGATCTCCTTCACCCCTGACAAGGTAAATGCCTTGTCCTGCTGGAAGCTGGAGGCCAGGTCTTCCGGCGAGAGCGATTCGTAGAAATTCATCATGTCTGCCGTTTCCTCGGCCAGTATCTTCATGTTGGCCTTGGCTTCGTCCAATTTTCCACCGCTGATGAGCATCTGGATGAAAGGCATGACCCGGATGTCGTATTGGAAATTCATGTTGGGGAAAGACTTGAAGTATCTCAAAGCCACCTCTGCAGACCTTGCGGTATCTCCCGAGGCCTCCAGAAGCGATCCAAGCCTCATCATCATCATCCTGAGACCCTGTACGCTGGGACCATACGCATGATCCACATAGAGTTTTTTCTGATCGAAGTTGCCCCACTTGTACTTGTTCATGACCGCTTCGTAACTCTTTTCCACATCCATCCGGCCAGATCCGTAAATGGACAAGCTTCTGTCGCTCGGAGTGTACACCGGAGTAATTCTAAGCGCGAGACCTTCCATGCTCATGTAGTCCTGCAGTCCCAGCAATTTCTCTTGCTGGCAGGTGACGGAGAAATAGATGGGACGATCGTTGATGTTGGAATAAATGATATCGAGCACCGCGAGATCGTCCTTTGTGATGTAGTTGCCGGGTATGTTGACCGGGATCCTGTTTGTGATGGCACTATCCCCTTGTCTGATCATTCCCAATTCTACGGCTTTCTGAGGATCGATCTCCAGGAAGGCCTTCCTGGTAGGAAGATAGGTTTCAAACTCCCGGCCGGAGCCTGCTGAGATCGGATGATCCTCTCCCAAAAATTTTAAGAGAGAGCCCAGGCTCATTTCCACATCCGGTGCATTCTCGCCGGCAGGGTTGAAGTAGAAGATCTGGTTGCGCAGATATCCGCGGTATTGCTCTTTGGGAATGGACATCTTGACCGGAGCAGAATCGTTTATTTTTCTCCTCTGTGAATCTATGTACCAGTCCACGGCTATCAAGCTCAGGTTGATCACGCGCACATCGCGGCGGATCCCTTCAACTTCCTGTGCATACCACACCGGATACGTGTCATTATCGCCATAAGTGAATATAATTGCGTTTGGCTGACAGGATTCCAGGATGTTGATGGCATAATCCCTGGCTGCCGTAATTCCATTTCTGGAGTGGTCGTCGAAATTCTGGAATCCCATGATCACCGGAGCGGTAAGCACCACTGCGGTGGCGATGCCTCCGGACAAACCACCGGCCATGTTCAGTCTGGTGCGAAGCAGGTCCACTATGAATAAAACGCCCAAGCCGATCCAGATCGCAAAGGTGAAAATGGAACCCACCAGTACGTAATCTCGTTCGCGGGGCTCGTTGGGCGGCGAATTATTGAAAAAACAAAGACCCAGGCCTGTGATCAGCCACATCACCAAAAGTGCCAGGAAATCGTTGCGGTCCTTTCGGAAATGAAATACGACTCCCAGCAAACCAAAAATCAGGGGCAGGAAGAAATACGTGTTTCGGGCCATGTTCTCCCGGATCACCCGGGGCAATTGGTCCTGATTGTACAACCTCGAGCTATCGATCGCCTTGATACCGGAAAGCCAGTGGCCATCCTTTTTGTCCCAGGGGAAATAACCCTGGTCTCCGTTCTGACGACCCACAAAATTCCAGTAAAAATACCTCCAGTACATCCAGCCGAACTGATAGCTCCATAGGAACTTCAGATTATACACCATGTCGGGTTTGCCTTCCTGACGGCCTGTCAGGTATTTCATCCACATGCGGTGCAGCTGCACCCTGCCCTGATCGCTGTGGCTGATCCTTGGCAGGAAGATCTCGTCCCTCTTTGCAAAAACGTAATCGAATTTGCGATCTACCACGACGTACTTATTGCCCTTGCGTCCATAGCGGTCTTCCGTTTTGGTATCGATCGGACGCGCATCAAAATGGGGACCCTTGAGCAGGGAGCGGTCTCCGTATTGCTCTCTGTTGAGATAGGGCAGCAGACGAACCACATCGTCCGGATTGTTCATGTTGACAGGTGTGTTGGCCATTGCCCGCAAGAGCACCACGCCGACAGGAGTGTAAGAAATGGCTACGAGCATAGACGTAAAGACAAGCTTGTAGATCAGATCACTGCCTTTCTTCTTGGCGTAATTCAAGCCGTAATAGAAAATGCCGGCCAGAAACAGAATGGTCGGTATCAAACCAGTGTGAAAGGGAAGTCCCAGTGAATTCACACAAAAGATCTCAAACATGCTCCAAAGCTTGGGAATTCCAGACACCACAAGGACCTGAAACAACACGACGGCAGCTACACCGACAATGGCTGAAACAACAAATCCCCTGAAGTTTACTTTGGGCCATTTTTTATAGTAATAAAGTATGGCAATGGTCGGGAAGGCAAGCAAGCTGAGCAGGTGAACGCCCACTGAAAGGCCTGCGGAGTAAATCGAAAAAATAAGCCACCGGTCATGCTTCGGCTCATTGGGCAGATAATACCACTTGACCGCAGACCACAAGGTCATGCAGGTAAACATGGTGGACATGGAGTAAACTTCTCCTTCCACTGCAGAAAACCAGATGGAAGTGGCAAATGCCGTGGCCAGACCTGCCACCAGACCCGCTCCCATCACGGCCCAGTCAGCGGAAGCCTCCTCGTCGCGGTTTCTGCCGTACAGCAAGATCTTGGCAAAGATGATGGTGGTCCAGGCAATAAACATGGCGGCGAATGCCGAACAAATACCCGACATCAGGTTGACCGCAAAGGCAATATCCGAAGGAGTGTCCGATATCAGGGAAGCCACCCAGGTAAACATACGGCCTATGATCAGAAACACCGGAGCTCCCGGAGGGTGAACCACCTGGAGTTTATAGGCTCCCAACACAAATTCACCGCAGTCCCAAAGGCTGCCGGTCCTTTCCACCGACATGAAATAAACTGCAAAGGTGATCAAAAACACCAGCCAGCCGGTCAGATTTACCCGATTTAACGCCATATTCATCAGAAAATAAGTTTCTTACAAATTAAGAAAAGAGTAATATTATGAAAATTAACATGTAAAAGTAGCTATTTCCCTCATACCACCAAATAAGTGAGCCTCCAAGT
>CAYXKO010000156.1:0-6064 GCA_964465435.1 uncultured Saprospiraceae bacterium
GTTTAATTCATAGACCTTACCTGCCGAACGGCTCTTTCTATTCATAGGAGCCATTAGCCATCAGCCATCCGCGATGGGCTTGCCCCATCATATTCAAACTTTTCTAAATTTATCCTCGATTATCCCGTCGCGCTGAATAACTTTACCCCCGCAAACAGAAACCAATCCACCCGGCATGATCAAGTTTAGAAGAATACTCCTGAAGCTCAGCGGAGAGTCGCTGATGGGCGAACAGCAGTTTGGCATAGATCCGGCCATGCTGAAGTACTACGCGGACCAGATCCGCAGCATTGCGCGGGAAGGCGTGGAAGTGGCCATCGTCATCGGCGGCGGCAACATCTTCCGCGGCCTGGGCTCCGACTCGGGCATCGAGCGCGTACAGGGAGACTACATGGGCATGATGGCCACCTGCATCAACGGCATGGCCCTGCAGAGTGCGCTGGAGAGCCAGGGACTCTACACGAGGATGATCTCCGCCATCGAGATGCGCCAGATCGCCGAGCCCTACATCCGCAGACGCGCCATCCGCCACCTCGAGAAAAAGCGCATCCTGATCTTCACGGCCGGCACCGGCAATCCCTATTTCACCACCGACTCCGCGGCCGCCCTGCGCGCCAGCGAGATCAACGCCGACGTGATCCTGAAGGGCACCCGCGTGGACGGCATCTACGACAAGGATCCCGAAAAACATCCGGACGCCGTGCGCTACGAAACGGTCAGCTTCGACGAGGCCATCCGCATGAACCTCAAGGTCATGGACATGACCGCCTTCACCATCTGCCGCGAAAACCACATCCCCATCATCGTCTTCGACATCAACAAGGACCAGAATCTCTTCCGCATCGTGGAAGGGGAGAAGATAGGCACCACGGTGATTTGAGCCGACACCCCCGGATGAGGGAAATCTCCAATTTGGAATAACTATGCCCACCAATTAATTGGTGGGCTAAGGAAGCCTGTCTTATCCAAATAGATCCCTTCCGAATCAGTACAAATCACCCTCTCGGTCCTTTATCCCTCCGTATCTTGCACATGAAATGTTGAAATTATGAATCCCAAAATTCTTTTGGCCGCAGCCATCCTGATGCTTGCTGGCTATGCAAAAGCACAATCTTTGTACGATCCCTCCAAACTACAGGAGATCCGCATCTATTTCGCTTTTAACGACTGGGACGCGCGGCTGGACAGTCTGAAGAAAGCCAATCCCGACGGCAGGTTGATCGCAGGATACGCCCTGGTCAACGGCCAGCGGTTGGACAGCGTGGGGGTCCGCTACAAGGGCAACAGCACCTACAGCGCGACCCGCAACAAAAACCCCTTCAACATCAAGCTGGATTTTGTGAAAGAATCTCAGCAGTACGATGGCTTCAACACCCTCAAGCTTTCCAACGCCTTTATGGATCCGAGTTTCCTGCGGGAAGCCCTGGGCTATCAGATCTGCCGGCAATACCTGCCTGCCCCGCAGGCCAATTTTATGAAGGTCTTTGTGAATGATGCCTACATCGGGTTATACACCAATGTGGAGAACCTCAGCAAGGATTTTCTGTCCCGCAATTTTTATTCGAGCGAGAATGCCTTTTTTCAATGCGACCGGACCGATGTCCAGCAGACCCTGCCTTCCTCCTGCACCGGCAATCCCGGTTCCGCGCTGAAATACACCAGTGCAGATTCAGCCTGTTACTACAATTCCTACGAGAAAGAGTCCGATCATGGCTGGGCCTCCCTGCTCAATCTGATGAAGACCCTGAATCAGAATCCCGCTGCCGCAGATCAGGTACTGGATGTCGATCGGGCCCTGTGGATGCTGGCGCTCAACAATGTATTTGTCAACCTCGACAGTTATTCCGGTTCGGGCCACAACTACCTGGTCTACGAGGACGACAACGGCAGGTTTCAGACCATTATGTGGGACCTCAACGAGTTTTACGGCGCCTTCTCCAATGCCGGCACCGGCGGATAGCTCAGCGTGGCCCAGATGCGCAGTCTGGACCCCCTGTTGCACCAAAATAACCCGGAGCGGCCCCTGATCCGGGCCCTGCTCAGCGATCCCGGCTGGCGCAAAAGATACCTCGCTCATGTCAGGACCATCCTTGACGACGCGGTCGCAGCCAATGCCTGGGAGGCAGAAGGCAGGACCCTCCAGGATCTGATCCGCGAGGCAGTCAACCAGGATAACCAGAAATTTTTCAGCAACGCCGCCTTTGAGCAGAACCTGACCCAGGATTTTTCCGCCAGCGGCGGCCCCGGTGGCGGCAAGACCTATCCGGGATTGACCAAACTGACCCGGGAGCGCGTGGCATTCCTGCAAGGCCATGCCGCGCTGAATGTGACCGGTCCCCTCATCAGCGAGCTCAGGGCAGAGACGGAAGGCGCAGGCCCGGCAGCCTTGCTCACCGTGACCGCCCGGGTGCAAAACGCTTCCCTGGTCAGAATGTACCATCGCAATAAAAGTTCGGATGTGTTTGTGCAGCTCGCGATGTACGACGACGGGGCACACCGCGATGGGGCAGCCGGAGACGGCGTGTACGGGGTGCAGCTCAGCAGGGACAGGTCCCAAAAAATGCAGTATTACCTCTATGCGGAGAATGCCAGCCTTGCAGCCCTTTCTCCAGCCCGTGCAGAGTACGAATTTTATCAGATAGAGGCGGAGACTGAATCCATCGAAAAGGACGCCATCCTGGTGAACGAACTGATGGCCTCCAATCAGTCTTACATCGCCGACGAAAGCGGCGCCTATGAGGACTGGATCGAGTTGTACAACAATACCGACCGCGCCATCCGGATGAAGGGCCTGTATCTGAGCGACAATACGGACAACAAGCTGAAATGGGAATTTCCCGATACCAGCATCCCGGCCCGCGGGTACCTGATCGTATGGGCGGATGAGGATGGCAAGGACCCCGGACTCCACGCCAACTTCAAACTGTCCAAATCCGGAGAGAGCGTGTACCTGTACAACAGCGACAGCAGCCTGGTCAACGGATTCGATTTTCCGGCCCAGAACGACGATGAGTCCTACGGCCGTTGCGGTGCCCGTTTGCAGGTATTTGCCAAACCCACATTTGCCAAGGCCAATGATTGCGGTGCCACCGGCACGCAGGATGAATCAAACGCGGGATTCACTCTGATCCCCAATCCCTGCGGGGATCCCTGCAGGCTCCTGTCCGGCAGGGAAGGCGTCTGGAGGATCGAGCTGATGGACCTGTCCGGCAGATTGCACCATTCCGGAGAAATGGAAATTTATCCTTCCGTTCCAATTGAACTGCCCGTTCAGCATATATCCCACGGCCTGTACCTGCTGCGACTGACCCAGGGGGACTATACCGAGACCTTGCGTCTGGTCAGGCCATGATGCAGGTCGCCGATTCCGCGGAGGTCCGGGTGTTTGCCGGATTCTGTGATTGACATAATTTTCTTTAGCTCATCCGATGGAATTTTCGGGGAGATGTACAGGCATTCCCTGCCTATCCCGCTTTTTATTATTGCTTAAATCGGTGCTTATTAAGCGTAAAATTCGGTAAAGCCTTTGCGAGATGATATGGATCGTTCCCATCCTTCCCTTCTGACCCAATCGTCTGCTGTTAATGACCCTTACCTGAGGTACTTTTTATACGAGTCTTTCATTTTATTTGACAGATATTCAGTATTGCATTATATTTGTTTTATAAACTGATGAAATGAAAAAATTACTATTTATTGCTGTCTTGCTTTGGGCAAATGGGATGAGGGCCCAGACCTTTGACGACCTGCTTCAGAACTACATTGGCAACAACAAGGAAAAATACATCCAGCCCGTTGCGGACCTGGTGACCGGAAGTTTTAATTCCGGCTGGAATTCCCCGGGCAAGATGGATTCCAGTTTTTATTTCCGGTTTGCCATCACCACCACGGTGGGATTTGTGACGGACAATCTCAAGACCTTCCGGGCCACGACCGAGGATCCCTTTATCCCGGTGACCACGGTGGACGCCGCCACCATAGTGGGCGACAACGAGCCCATCACCGTGCAGGGTGCCAATGGCACTTCCTATGTTTTTCAGGGAGGGACACAGTTGGCTCTGTTCCCGATGGTCATGCCCCAGATCAACGTGGGAGGTCTTTTTGGCAGTGAGCTGGGCCTGCGTTTTTTTGCCTGGAATTTCGGCGATGATTTTGGGAAGCTTCAGCTGCTGGGC
Source organism: uncultured Saprospiraceae bacterium (assembly GCA_964465435.1). Lineage (GTDB taxonomy): Bacteria > Bacteroidota > Bacteroidia > Chitinophagales > Saprospiraceae > Vicinibacter. Next base: position 4,176 of record CAYXKO010000156.1, read on the forward strand.
CTGTCTGCCAAGCACGATGTGGGTAGGTACCTGAATCTCGGCAAGTGGTACTGGAATGCGATGTACGCTTTTCAGAACATTCAGGGAGGGAATTATTTTGACATCACGACCCATCTGCTGGGCATGGAGGCAGGCAGGACCGTCGGTCCCTGGTACTGGTACGGTACCCTGGGCTACCAGTTTGGCAAGCTGGATGCGGTCTACAAGGAAGACCCCGACCAGGGCAACCGCGAGGAGAGCATCAGCCTCAACAACAGTTTTCCGGTGTATGCTGGACTGGGCGGGGGTGTCCGGGTAGGCGTACTGCGCGTCAACCTGGCCGTTAACTATGCCAAAGCTCCCTTTGGTGAGTTAGGCATCGGACTTCAGTTTTAAAAAAACTTCTTAAACCATAAAAAACACAGATCATGAAAACAAATATTTTAGTTCTATTAGGAATCGTTGTTTGGTTAACTTCCTGCTCCGACAGGCGCTTGATCAAATACAACGAGACCAAGATTTTCCCAATTACAGCGGAGATTAGCGAGTCAAATAAATATATTGGGGGTATATTGCACACCAGCGACTTAAAAAAATTATTCGATATACCATCAGATGGCGATGTTGAGAAATTGGTAATTAACGGTATGAACCTGGTAGTGGAAAGACAGAACTCCAGTGAAGCGGATTTGATCAGTTATTCACTTTTTGTAAAAAAGGATAACCAACTTGCGTTTGATACACTTTTGAATAGGAAAAATAGGGATGTCAGCTTCATTGGTGTGAAGAGTTTTAACGTTTCCTCTGAATTGGATTCGAAAGTGCTTGGTTCAACAAAGGAACATTTGGATTTTTTGGTTAAATTACCATCCAGTAACATTATATTTGACTTAACATATGGTTTTTTAATCAATGCAACTGATTTTGCCGGACAGCCTAAAAAGTTTGTCGGTAAAGTCACCGGACAGTTAAGCATCCAGGTGGTTTATTCAGTCTGTGAGAGTTTTCCGAAAGGACTATTCTCTGAATATCCCAAGTGTCAGTAGTGGTAAGGGTAATTGGTTTAGCTGGTTTATAATACCCAGGCGGAATCGTTCCCAAGAAATGCGGTATTACCTAGATCCGGAGAATTCCATCCTGGTAAACTAACGGATGGCTTCCAATCAATCTTACATCACCGATGAAAGAGGTGCCTACGAGTAACGGATCGAGCTTGGCAACGACCGGAACAGCGATGATTCTTACGGCCTTTGCGGTGCCCGTTTGCAGGTATTTGCCTAACCCACTTTCACCAGGGCCAATGATTGCGCTGCCACCGGCACGCGGGATGAATCAGATGCGAGATTCAGACTGGTCCCCGATACCCCTTTTCTTTATGGTCTAAACCTGTACTGACGAAGGGCAAAATGCGGTAAAACCTTTGCGAAATGATTTTGATCATTCCGATCCTTCCCTTTTGACCCCACTCATCCATGATTATTGACCATTATCATAGGTCCTTTTGATGCGTGTCATTGCATTTTATTGGACAGTCATCCAGATTTGCAAAATAAATCAACAGGATGAAAAAGTTATTTTTTATCATGGCATTGTTGTGGGTGAACGGGTTGAGCGCCCAGACCTTTGACGACCTGCTTCAAAACTACATTGGCAACAACAAGGAAAAATACATACAGCCTGTGGCGGACCTGGTGACCGGAAGTTTTAATTCCGGCTGGAACTCTCCGGGCAAGATGGATTCCACTTTTTATTTCCGGTTTGCCATCACCACAACAGTTGGTTTTGTGACGGACAATCTCAAGACCTTCCGTGCAACGACCGAGGATCCCTTTATCCCGGTGACCACGGTGGATGCTGCCACGATCGTGGGCGACAACGATCCTGTGACCGTGCAGGGTGACAATGGCACC